>JAFAPL010000785.1 GCA_019247135.1 Chloroflexota bacterium
AGTCGTTCGTCATCACGATCGGCACCCAGTACCCGCGGGCGCTGGCCAAGCCGAACGTCCGCGACGTGGTCTACAACACCGGTGGCACGTACGTGGACCTGACGGGCGCGTGGCTCGCCGGAGGCTGAGAAGGAACACTGCATGGACGTGGGAATGACATTGACCGTTCGCGACTATCCCGCCCAGTCAGAGCCGTTGACGGAGATCTACGCACGCAACATCGAAGATGCGGTGTACGCCGAAAGTCTCGGGCTGGACTTTGTCTGGGTCAGTGAGCATCACTTCGCTCCGGATGCCTGGTCGCCCTCGCCGCTGCATATCCTGGGCGCGATCGCCGCCCGCACGACGCGTCTAGAACTGGGCACCAACTTGCTGCTCATGCCCTTTTACCACCCGTTGCGCCTGGCTGAGGACGTCGCCACGCTGGACATTCTGTCGAACGGCAGACTGAGCGGCCTGGCGGTCGGCTCGGGCTCGATCGAGGACGAATTCGAGTCTTACGCCGTGCCTTCCAACCAGCGCTGGGGGCGCCTCTTCGAGGCGCTGCACATCATGCGCGAGTCCTACGCGCGCGACGCGTACGACCACGCTGGAAAGTATTTCTCGTTCCCGAATATTCGGATGACCACCCGACCTGTCCAGAAGCCGTTTCCACTCTGGGTGGGTGGCTTCGGCGAACAGATGGTCACGCGTGCCGGTCGGGAGGGGTACCACCTCCAGGGTGGCGGGCCGCATCTCGACAAATATCTCGCCGCCCTCCGCGAAAACGGCTACGACCCAGCCAATTTCAACCACCAGCTATTTGCCGCAGGCCATATTGCCGATACGTGGGATCGGGCGTGGGACGAAGTCCAGGCAGGCCTGTACTACCACCGCGCGTTCTACGAGCAGCGCGACTGGATCGCGCACAAGGCGGTCGCGCCGTTCTCGAAGCTGCAGCCGCCCAGCGAGATGCGCCATGACCCCGGCGTACGTGCTCCAGTTGGCACACCGGATGATGTGCTGCGCAAGCTGGAGCCGCTGCTGAAGGACTCGCGCATCACCCACTTCGGCTTCGGCTTTCGACATGTGGGGCAGACGACGGCGATGGTGCGGCACGCCATGGAGCTGTTTGCGCGCGAGGTCCTGCCCGTCCTCAAGACGTGGGGTCGGCCGTCCGTCAAGAGTCCGAAGGCCGACCAGCCCGCCGCGGTCCAGGTGTAAGCCGTGGCCACGCTTGAATTTGGCATCTGGGACCACTTCGAACAGCAAGACCCCGAGCGAGTGCCGCTGACGCAACAATACGCAGAACGTCTCGAGTTGATCGTCCAAGCGGAGCGCCTCGGATTCAGTCGGTACCACATCGCCGAGCATCACCTCACGCCGCTGGACATGGCTCCATCGCCAAACGTCTTCCTGGCGGCTGTCGCACGCGAGACCACCCGCATCAGGCTGGGCTCGATGGTCATGTGCCTGCCCCTGTACCACCCAGTCCGCCTGCTACAGGAGATCTGTATGCTCGATCACCTGTCGGAGGGACGCCTCGAGCCAGGTGTGGGACGCGGTGTGAGAGACATCGAGCACGAATGGTTCGGTCTGGACGCCAGCCAATCGCGGGAACGCTATAAGGAAACCTTCGATCTCGTCATCCAGGGTCTGCTCACCGGCAAGCTCAACTACCAGGGGCAGTATTACGCGTATCACGATGTCCCGGTCCACTTCGCCCCGGCCCAGCGTCCGCTGCCGCCCATGTGGTACGCGGGCAATATTCAGTCCGCAGCCAGGCAGGGCTTGAACGGCCTCGGTCGGTCCGAGGGGCGCGATGCATACGCGGCGTACTGGCGCACGTTTGACGCAGGCCGCGCGAGCGGCAATGCGCTGTTTCAGCGTGCCCCCCGCGTCGGCTCCACCCGCCATCTGCTGATTGCCGATACGGATGCCGACGCCAGGGCCATCGCGCGCCGCGCGTGGCGCGCGTATGGTGAGCACTTCTTCGCCACCGACCTGCGCAACCTGGGGCAGACGCGCGAGCCACAGGCGTACTCGGCGGGGGCTGACCCCGACACCCAGATCGCGTCCGGTGCGTTACTGGTCGGCTCGCCGACGACCGTCCGCGACAAGCTGGACGCCTACGTGAAGGAGGTGTACCCGCTGCACAATTACCTGGTGGCGGCGTTCCAATGGGGTGACCTGACCCACGCGGAGGCCATGCACTCGCTGCAGTTGTATGCTACGCAGGTCATGCCGGCTCTGGCCGAACGGCGCGTCGCCGCCGCGGCGTGAGCCACCATCGCCAGCGGTTGCGTGCGCCCGGATTCTGGGTGCTCTGGCCCAGTCGCGAGTCCATCCGCAGCCTGTCAGCGGTGGTCTGACATAGCGATGGTCTGAGCGCGCTCCTTTTCAACTCGCTCTGCCTCCTTTCGCAAAACTGGCAGGACCTCCTGGGCGTAGAGCGTCATCGTGCGGTGGACGTCTTCGGTCTTCATGCCGGGCTCCCGCGCGTGCAGGCCAATGTGTGTGATCAGTCCCATTTCACCGCGGACCACCTTGAGGAAGTATTCGGTGACATCTTCCACCGTGCCAGCCCTCGGAACCGAAAAAGCGGCGCGGTAATCGCCGGCTTCCCACGCGCGACGGATGTCGGCCACGGTCTTGCGCGCCGTCTCTGGGGGTGTATAGCCGTTGAGGTCCGTGCGCAGTGCGTACTGATTGCCGTTCCACGTGCAGGGCTCGGCCATGGCTTCGAACGCTTCTTCCCGTGTCCCGGCGATGCCGGCTATGTGGACGAAACCGATCAGATACTCTTCTGGTCGATCCCCGTTCTCCCGCATAACGCGCTCGTAAGTGCCGGTTACGTCCGAAGCGATGAGGTGATAGCGACGATTGGCTGCCTTCTCTACGCTTTGCGGACCGAATCCACCCCACAGAATAGGTATGCGCTTCTGGACCGGTTGCATGATCCAGCGGACGCCACGGAAGTGGTAGTACTTGCCATCCCAATCGAAGACCTCGTCGCCGCCATGCAAGCAGCGTTCGATGAAATCGATGATCTCCCACGTGCGTCCGAAG
>JAFAPL010000798.1 GCA_019247135.1 Chloroflexota bacterium
CGGCATGTCCGGTCTGCTCGTCAAGAGCACGGTGGTGATGAAGGAGAACCTCGAAGAGATGAATGCCCGCGGGGTGGCGGAGCGTTATCCCGTGTTGCTTGGTGGCGCTGCGCTAACTCGGGGCTACGTCGAACACGACCTCTCCAACGTCTTCGAGGGCGATGTGCGGTACGCACGTGACGCATTCGAGGGCCTGCGGCTCATGGACGCGCTGATGGCGGTCCGCCGAGGGGGAGTGGCGACCACTCCGGACGGACCGCCCGACGCCCGGCTATCCCACGAGGAATCCCGCAAGCTCGCGGAGCGACGAGTGCGCCGGGAACGGTCGTTGCGCATCGCCGAGGAGCGCCGGCACGCCGAGGAGGCTACGGCTCCGCCGGTGCCTGGGCGGTCCGATGTGGCTGCCGACAATCCCGTGCCCGTCCCGCCGTTCTGGGGCGACCGCGTCGTGAAGGGCATAGCGCTCGCCGACTATGCGGCGCTGCTCGACGAGCGCGCGACGTTCCTCGGCCAGTGGGGCCTGCGAGGAGCGCGAGGCGGCAAGGCAGGGCCTTCGTATGAGCAGCTCGTCGAAACCGAGGGCAGACCGAGGCTGCGCTACTGGCTGGATCGGTTCCAGACCGAGGGACTGCTCGAAGCTGCCGTGGTCTATGGCTATTTCCCGTGTGTCAGCAAGGGCGACGACCTAATCGTGCTCTCCGAGACCGGGACCGAGCGGACGCGATTCACGTTTCCGCGTCAGCGCCGTGAGCGCCACCTCTGCCTGGCGGACTTCTTCCGGGCCGAGGACTCCGGGGTCCTCGATGTCGTCGCGTTCATGGTGGTCACGGTCGGCGACCGAATCAGCCGGTTCACCCACGAGCTGTTCGAAGCCAACTCCTACCGCGATTACCTCGAGGCGCACGGCCTGTCCGTTCAGTTGACGGAGGCCTTGACCGAGTATTGGCACCGCCGGGTTCGCGAGGAACTGATCCTTCCCGGCGGCGTCGCGGTAGCAGCGCAAGACCCGTCGGACGTCGAGGGCTACTTCAAGCTCGGTTATCGCGGCGCCCGCTATTCGTTGGGCTATGGCGCTTGCCCGGATCTCGAGGACCGCGCAAAGATCGTGCAGCTGCTACAGCCGGCGCGGATCGGCGTCGAGTTGTCCGAGGAGTTCCAGCTGCATCCCGAGCAGTCGACGGATGCGATCGTCGTCCACCACCCGGAAGCGAAGTACTTCAACACGTGACCGCATGCGGCTGAGCCTTCGCGGCCTCCTGGTCGACATGGACGGCACCCTGTTGGATTCCGAGAAGCTCTGGGACATCGCATTGGTCGACGTCGCGACCTGGCTCGGCGGCACGTTGTCGAACCGGGCCCGACAGCACATGGTCGGAACGAGTTTGGCCCGCGCAATCGCGATCTTGCACGACGATCTCGGGATCGACGCCGACCCCGAGTCCAGTAGCGCCTATCTGCTCGAGCGGGCAGAAGAGCTCTTCCGCACCGACCTGGTGTGGAAACCGGGAGCGCCGCAGCTGCTACATGCGGCGAAGGCAGCGGCGGTACCGACGGCTCTCGTCACCTCCACCCATCGGCGGCTCGCCGACGTTGCGCTGGAGTTCATGGGACGCACGCTGTTCGCCGCGAGCGTCTGCGGTGACGAGGTGGCTCATCCGAAGCCGGCGCCTGATCCGTATGTGCTCGCCGCCGCGCGGCTCGGCGTCGCGGCAACCCGCTGCATTGCGATCGAGGATTCGCCGGTGGGAGTGACGTCGGCGGAGGCGGCCGGCTGTACCGTGCTGGCGGTTCCCAGCGAGATTCCGATTCCGGCAACGCCGACACGCGCGGTGTGGCCCTCGCTCGAGGGCGTGACGATCGAGACGCTGTCCCGCTTGGTCGGTGGAGCTGCGGAGGCGCGTTGACGGCACACCTCATGTGCCGGGTGGTCATGACTGCGAAGGCACGTTCACGTCTTTTGCTGGGGCGTCGAATCACCGCAGCTGCGGACCGCGTTACATCCTCCCGCTGCCACTGCGCGGACTGTGGTTATGGCTCCGCGAGCACAAGCGGCCGCTCGTCAGTTGGGTCGGCGCAAATCGTGTCGGCCGCGTTGGACGGGAGCGGCGGCGGCGTCCCGCCGAATGCGGGACAGATCGCGCGATGGCTACACCAATCACACAACGGGCCGGGACTCGGGCGAAATTCGCCGCTCTCCGCAGCTCGCGTGATGGCCGTCCAGATTGCGTGGAGCGTGCGCTCGAATCGAGCGAGCTCATCGGCGTGCGGCGAATAGGTGAGCGTGTCGCGATCAGCGAGATAGACCAACTTCAGCTGGCGCGGCACGACGCCCCGCGTGCGCCAAAGTACGAGGGCATAGAACTTCATCTGAAACAGCGCTTTGGCCTCGAAGGTCTCACGCGGAATGCTGCCGGTCTTGTAGTCGACGATCCGGATGTCGCCATCCGCCGACACATCAAGACGATCGACGTACCCGCGCAGTCGCAGACCATCGACGACGACTTCGACCAGCTCTTCTCGTGCCGCCGGCGCAAGTCTCGTCGGGTCCTCGAGCACGAAGTAGTTGCCGACGAGATCGCGAGCCGATTCGAGCCAGGCTGCGAAGCTCCCGGTGTCGAGCACATCGTCACGCTTCGTCGGGGGCGCGAGCGATGACGAAACGCCCGGCGTTTCGGCCGTCTGGTTGGGCTCCGCCTCCGTCTCGCGCCCGTCCGCCGCGCTAACCGGCTGGACGTTGCCGGTGCTGTCGGGGGGTGAGGACGCCAGTTCGGCCTCACGTCGGGTGGGAAACTCCAGCGCGAGCTGGCCATGCGCTGCCGGAAGCGAGGCCGGCCGCAGCTCGTGCGGAAACAGGCGCGCGAGTTCCGGCGCCCGTTCCAATAGCTCCTGCCAGACCGGTTCGACGAGGTCGCGCGCCCGCGACAGCGTGCGCTCCTCGGGCGGCACGTCGAACAGCCGCTCGAGCACCGCATGCACGACAGTGCCGCGAGTAGCGGCTCGTGACGCGGGCTCCGGCAACCGGTCGATCGTGCGAAATCGGTACAGCAGCGGACATGCTTTGAAATCCGCGGCGCGTGACGGCGATAGCGAAGCGCGGACGTATGCTGCCGGGAGCCGTATCGGTGCACCGAGCGCTTGCGCGGC
>JAFAPL010000814.1 GCA_019247135.1 Chloroflexota bacterium
TTCTGAAAGCGCGCCCGCCCGTGTGTCCACGTACACGCTGGCGCGCGAGATCAAGTCGGACGGCATCTCACGCGTCGTCGGCGTGAACGCGCCGACGGCGTTCACGTGCGCCCCTGGCTGCACATCTCTGGCCCGGAGCACTGGCTCCGCCGCGGTCGTACAGAGCGCCACGATGTCTGCCGCGGCGGCTTCTTCGACCGATGTCGCGCGGGCGTTGACGCCGGTCGCTTCAGTAATCCAGCGTGCGAATGCCGCGCCTTTGTCGGGTGATGTGCCACGCACCAGAACTCGTTCGAGCGAGCGCACGCGTCGGATCGTCTCGACGTGGAAGCGCGCCTGCACGCCGGTGCCGAAAACCCCGAGCGTGCGCGCGTCTGAGCGGGCGAGCACGCGCGTCGCCACCGCCGAACCCGCGGCCGTCCGAATTGCCGTCAGAAAGCCGCCGTCCATGACCGCGAGCGGCGCCCCGGTTGAATAGTCGGCGAGCACGTAGGTCGACGTGACGGTCGGCAGTCCACGCGCCGGGTTGTCGCGGAACACGGAAACGATCTTGGCCCCGAGCGCAGCCGGTTCGGCGACCGCGCACGGCATGACGAGCAAAACGCCCGACGTACCCTGCGGTTCGACACCCACTCGCAGCGGCGTTTCGGTTTTGCCGCTGCTATACGCGCTGAACGCGGCGGCGACCGCATCGATGACACTGGAAAAGTCCAGCACTCGCTGGAGATCGCCGCGCGTGAGAAGAAGCGCTATCGGCGGCCCCCGAACAACTCGGCGTCCACACGACGGATTGGATACGGCTTCACCGAGTCGCGCAGCCGACGCAGCAGCGTCGTCGAGACGGGTACGGCGGCGCCGCGTTCACGCAGCATCTCGACCAGGGCGCCATCGGTCAGACCACCATGGTCCGCCGCCAGCACGCACCGGAAGATTGTTTCGGCCAGCGGCAGCCGTGCCGCGGGCAAGAAGCTGCCCTGCCGGCTGCAATGCCGATACAAACGTTCCGCGATCGCGGCGCCAGGCACATCCTTCTCGGTTACGACCGTGCGGTCGGCGTTGCACAGCCGGCTCCGCAGAAGCTCGCGCGCGTTGCCCTTCTCGAGCTTGACGGGATCGAGCCAGTACCCATCCGGCAAGGACGGGCTGATGTCTTGAATGCGGTCCGTCGGGTGCCAGCCGTCGGGAATCCAACCCGCGAGCGCTGGGCGCTCGGGAACCACCCAGGGCTCGGACGGACTGTCCAGGTCCTTGGGCGTAATGGGCTCGGATTGGTCTTCTGTCGTCTGAGGCAGAAGCCGCAAAAGCGGCCCACTATCAGTGGTACGACTGCGCACGGCTCGCTCGTCGACCAGATCGGTCAGCGGCGTAGTGCGCGGCGGAACAGTCCCATCAACGCCGGGCGCCTTCCCCGCGCGGGGGGAACCCGACACCCCGTCGAGCAATTCCTCGACACTGACCTCGAGCGCGTCGGCCAGTGACCGCACACGGTTGGCCGGCACCAGGCGTTTGCCCTGCTCCCACAAGCTGGGAATGCTCGGGTCGAGTCCCATGCGGCGAGCGACCTCACTCTGCTTCAAGCCCTGGCGAGCGCGCAGGTCGCGCATCCTCGTCGACAGATCGAGCGAGGATGTCGGCAGCGCGACTTCGCCGTCGGTTTCAAGGTTCGTGAACTGGTCGATCATCTCGGTCTGACTCCTTCAGATTCGGAAAACCTGTCGGCGGGGTGTAAGGGGACACCAGTTGACCCGTGCGTCGGGGCCGTCGAGGTCGAGATTGAATCCCAGTACAGGGCAATCCTCCAAAGTGCAGCGAGATGTTCCAGCTCGTGCTGGTGCGCAAGGAGAAGCGGCAGCTCGAGCTTGTCACCGAGCGTCTCGGGCGCGCTCTCGAGCGCTCGCAAGAGCTCGAATCGAACGCCGGCGAGCTCAGCCAGCAGGGCTTCCGCGTGTTCGTCGACCGCGCGCACATCCCACGCGGCATCTTCTCGATCGAGATCCGCGGTGGAGGGAGTCGCCTCGGTGTCGAGCTCCCCAACAAGGTTCTTGATCGTGGGCAGCGTCAGGCGCGCTTCGCGCAGCGCCACGTGGCGAACGTGTCGTAGCGCACACCACTCTCCGAGCTCTGCTGGCGGTTCAACTGCCCAGCGCTTCCGTGGCAGCGACTCGAGCGCCCAGGTAAGGCCGCGGGCGCCATCGGCCAACCAGGCCATCAGACGTGCCCTGGAGACCGAGGTGGAGAGGGTTGCCTCCGTGAAGACTTCGCTCACGCGTTCCGCCTCGGCACTGGCTCGGAGGGTAAACGTGCCCCCAGCCGGATTCAACCCGTCCGGCACGCCGGAACGCGTTTTTGTGTCGCGCCAGTCCGACATGTTGTACACCGTCTAGCGTACACCACAACATGTTGTACGTCCAAGGCGCTACCGCGCCTTCTCAGCGTGCGCCGGAGTGCCCAAACCGCACGCTGTGTGCAGTGCGCGACGGGCAGTCAGTCAGAGCGCGTCGACGCGGACAAAGGAATACCCGCGTTCTTTCAAGCCGTTGATCACCGACTCCAGGGCCGGCCCGTCGCGGGATTCGCGGCCGACATGGAGCAGGAAGATCGCCTTCGGCGCCGCGAGCTTCAAGCAGCGCGTGACGATGTCCTGGTCGGTGGCGCCACGCCAGCCGAGCGAGTCCACGGTCCAGCCGATCTGACGGTCATAGCCGGCGGGCGCGACGTCGGCGGCCACGTGTGCGTCGCCGTCGCCGTACGGGAGGCGATACCACGGTCGGGTCGAGTGGCCGATCAATGGCGCGATGATCGCGTCCGCGTCCTCGAGCTCCTGGCGTCGATGGCTGGCGCTGAGCCCGCCGAGATTGTCGGAGACGCCGGTGAACGAGCGGTGGTCGAGCGTGTGGTTGATGACCATGTGTCCTTCGGCGGCGATGCGGCGGACCAGGTCAGGATTGGCCCTGGCCCAGTTGCCGGTGATGCCGAAGGTCGCGGGTACGCGTTCGTCGGCGAGGACGTCGAGCATGTCGGCGGCGTAGCCCCGGTCGGCGCCGGCGTCGAAGGTCAAGGCAACCGCGCCCGCCGCGGCATGCTGCGGCGCGACTACTGGTGTCGCCGTCGCTGCCAGCGTTGCCGTCGCTGCCGCTGCCGCTGTCGTCGCCGTCGCTGCTGTTGCCGTGGCTGCCGTCCTTGCCGCTGTCGTCGCCGTCGCTGCTGTTGCCGTCGCTGCTGTAGCTGGTGTTGTTGCCGCGTGCTGTGGGACCGCCGTTGCCGTCCGTTGCTGCGCTATCGCCGTCGGTGCCGCCGCGTGCTGTGGGACGGCCGTTGCCGTTGCCGTGCGTTGCGGCGCTGCCGCCGCCGGTGCCTGCGTCGGCCGCGGCGTCAGAGTCGGCGCGGAAGTCGCAGGCACCGCACTGCGAGCCGGCAGCTGAGAAGCAGCCAGGGTGCGCGCCACGAGCACTCCAAGAGCGATCGCGACGAGCACCAAGATGCCTACCCACGGCACTCCGCCACCGCCGCGCTTGCGTGCCACGCTCACCGAGTGTAGGAACGAGCGATCAGCAACAACGGCGCGAGCGCGCTACAAAGTCTTCACGGCTGCTGCTACAAAGACCACGCCCCGATGCTGACCGACCTCGCCGTGCCGACGCAGCGCCACCGCGAATTGGTCGACATCACATCTCGTGTGCACGACCTGGTCCGCGCCAGCCGCGTTCCGGACGGCCTGTGCGTCGTCTACTCGCCGCACACCACGGCCGCGGTCACAATCAATGAGAACGCCGATCCCGACGTGACGATCGACCTTTTGCGCGCCTGGGTCGACCTGCTTGGCGACGAGGATCGGTTTCGCCACGCCGAAGGCAATTCAGGCGGGCATGCATTGACGAGTCTGGTGGGAGAATCTGTGACGGTCCCCATCCACAACGGCGCGCTCGCGCTCGGCCAGTGGCAGGCAGTCTATCTGTGTGAGTTCGATGGTCCGCGCCAGCGCACGCTGCACGTCCAGATCATTGGCGCGGCCGTCTGACGACGTCTTGCACCGTTGCGCTCTCCGCCACGTAGCGAACCTGCCCGCCCGGCGTAGCGATCAGGTGCGCAACGCTGCCGTGCTCGGCGCACCGCACCACATCGGGCGCAGGGATCTCGACGCGCAGTTTGCAACCACAGGCAAAGCGTGCAAGCAACGCCACTGACGTCTGAGAGTACCAACGCGCACAGCCAGCGTCGGCTGTTGAG
>JAFAPL010000568.1 GCA_019247135.1 Chloroflexota bacterium
GGCGTCCCCTGGGCGTGCATGTACCGAATGGTCGTCCACGCTTCCACGCGCAGCACCCTCCTGATCCTCCCCGTCGACGATCTCTACGCGGGCCAGGCTGCCAGACCAGGTGGGTCATTCTTCGGAGCGACGCCCCAGCAGCCGAGAAGCAACCCACGAACCTGCAGAATCTACATGGCCGCCCGGCGATGTCAAACTGGCTAGAGTTAGAATCCTGGAAAGCGCAGTTCCAACAATGGCCGTACCGGCGTAAGCTGGCGCTCGCCCGGCAGTGGCGCAAGGGCTTGAGCTGGCACCTGCATTACATCCGACGCACGCAGAAGCAAGCTCTCCGCTTGCGAACGGGGCAACGCCTCCTGCATCTGCTGGATCAGGCGCTCGTGCATCGGCAGTTCACGTGAAATCTCGGCCAGCCGGTCGCCGGCCGTAAGAGGCGCCGCGAAACCCGACGAATCGAAGTGATTGGAATAATACGTCCCGCTACGGCCCCTCGCCTGGTCGGCTGGAATCGCCAAACGATCTCGTAGCATCGCGAAGTAGTTCTCCACCAGCATCGCCTGCTGCTCGGGAGAAAAGCTGAAAAACGACAAGTCGGGAGTAATGCGGTAGGCATAAGCGAAGTTACGGTTCCCATGCGCGAACTGAGCGCCGATTTGCGATACTAGTGATACCGAGAGATAACTGGTGCCGCCGTGCTGATACTGCCAAACGTGAGTCAACTCGTGAATGAATGTTTGCGCCATCTCTTGGTCGCGCATCGTGAAGTCACGCGGCACACGTATGGCATTGCCGACGGTTCGGTACTCTAGAATGCGCGTTGGAATCAAGCGAACTCGACTAAAGTCGATACTGTTTGCGAACACGCCTCGAGCCACCGCAATCTCTGCTGACGTCAGTCGGCGCCCGCCAAGCGTCGCGGACACGTCCGTGATATCGGTAACGGTTTCCTCGAAGACGGGCGAGCGCACGCTTGTGGCAGGCGCGCGGAAACCCTGCTGCTGGACAGCCCTCGGTCCAGGGGTGACCACGGCCGGATCTCCCCGGACCGCCGCGCTCGCCGCTCGATCGGCCTCCGCTTCGCCTGGATCGTCGCGTGGCAGCACGCTTGGACTGCTGACGCCTGAGCCCTCGCTCTGCTGAACCACATGGGCGAGTTCGTGCGCGAGTAACGCTCGTCCAGCTGACGAAGCCGGCTCGTACTGTCCAGCGTGGAAGAACACGTTGCTTCCCAAGGTGAACGCTCGCGCGTTCAGTATTCTGGCGATTCCGGCCGAAGTCTCGTCAGTGTGGATTCGCACTTGGCTAAAGTCATACCCGAAGCTGCGTTCCATAGCGTCCCGTGTCGCGCTGTCGACAGGGCGGCCGAGCCGTGGGCCGCCGTCGGGCGCGGACGTCACCGAGAGCTGCCGTCGCAGTTGTGGCGAAAGAAGACGTGCCGTTGTGTACGCAGGCGAGCGTTGTTTCGACGCTAGCTGTGATGCAAACACACGAGCACTTTACTGCCTGCAGGGTGGGTTGTGCGCAAAGGACAAAGTGGGCTACTGGGCGAGCATTAATCTGAGCCAGAATTCCAATCCTCGCTATCGAAACCACACCTGCTCTTTCCCGAGTGTGCGAATCGATGTTGTAGAACTCCGCTCCTGGGCGACACCGATAAACACCACGCGCTCACTGGCCGCACACCGCGAGCGATACTCGTGCAGCGACGTCGTCCTTGCGCTGGCGTCGCTCAAACTGGACGATCGGCACCAGTTGCCGCCTGGCGAATGTCACGAACCGATGCGATTGCCGAGATGGTTCCAGCAGCGCGCACAATTGGCCGCTCCCGAACTTGACCATGAGCATTGGTTACAATGGTGCGCGAGAAGCGTGTCGACGGGTGGGGCTCTGGCGCTGTCCGGGGGCACAACGGAGGCGAGTGATGTTTGCGGTGAGCCTGTCAGCGCCTCGAACGAGCGGACTCGGGTGGACGCCCGGCCGAGCGCCAAGAGTTGGCAACCTGAGTTCGAGCTCAGCGCGTCAGAGGTTTGTAGTTGGTTCGACGAACGACTCGTCCGAGCAGCAGGCCGAACGCATCGCACATAGCTTCGCCGGCGCGCGCCACGCGGCGCGCAGCGCCGCAATTGCTCCGGTAGATGTCTCTAGCGGTGCTGAGCTCGACACGGAGGCCGCAGCCCGCGTCGAGGGGGTGTTTCGGTCGCCAGGGAAGCCGCTCGATCCGACCACGCGTGCGGCGTTCGAGCGTCGCCTGGGCCACGACTTCAGCAAAGTCCGCATCCATACGGATGAACGCGCGGCTGAATCGGCCCGCACGTTAGACGCGCAGGCCTATACCGTGGGGCCGAGCGTCGTTTTCGACTCCGCCAGATATGCCCCCGGTCGAGACGAGGGACGCCTCTTGCTCGCACACGAGCTGGCACACGTGGCACAGCATAGTGCAGACGCTGCCGAAATGACGTCTGGTCCCGTGACCGGGCTAGCGCGCCCACTGGTCATTCGTCGCTACAGAAGCAGTAAATCGTTCAACTTTGGCAGGGATGACACGGCTGCGTTGCACGAAGCACAATTCACCGATCCAAAGACACAGCCGTGGATCGAACGAATCACGGTCAATTTCGATCGAACGTCGACGGATTCAAATGGCGATCTAGTGCCAACCGGTACTGCAACGGCGAGCTATCATGCCAATCCCGCCGCGCTGGCCGACATCTCGCTCCCAGTTACAGGTGGATCAACGGCGATTGGATTAACCAACGCCGGCTCATTCACAGTGACGCGAATCGAAGGGATCGGGTACAACGATCAACCTTTACCCGACCCCGAGGGAGAAGGTCCGCGACACAAGTACTCGAGAACTCTTTCGTCAAGTATGCATTACGCTGTGTTTTTTCACCGAGGTCAGGCATTGCATATCGGCTCGCTGAACCTCGGATCTCATGCTTGTGTACATATGGGGAATGATGCTACTGCGTTTGAGAGAATGAAACAGATCAACTACCACTCTGTAGTGGGACGGACGCATGTCGTCGTTTCTTATGATTCCGCAGCATTGACGGACTTGTGCTGCTCGCGTATGACCATCCTGGGCGTAACGAAGAAAGGCGCCGCTCCAAATCCCTGCAAGGGTGCAGACCCCGCGGCTTGCCCTTGACGGTCAACAGTTTCGTAACTTGAGCTAACCGCGAGAGCAATGCCTCCGCTTTACAGCAGTCCTGGTCCGCGATCGATACCGGGCTCGAGCGCACAACTTCACGTGCAGCCGCCGTTCTATCCCAATGCGGCCAGTGCCGCGCAAGCCCTGTGCCGCTTCGCGGTCAGCCTTCACGGTAGTCTCCGCGGGCGCGCTCATCGGCGTCATCTGGGGAATGCCGACTCTGCCTCTCCTCATGTTGGCCGCGTGCGGCCGCGTGCGCCGAGCGCTGCTCCAGCAACTGGAGCGCCGCCTCCGCTTGCCGGAACATCGGTGGCAGCAGCTGTTGGAGCGACACGGCCTCTTCCTCTCGCTCCCGTGCGTCCTGAAGCATCGCCTGTTGGGCGGCGGCGGGTAGCGCAGCGGCCTGGGCCTGCCCCTGGCCGGCCCCGCTCGCGCCGGCGACGCTTGCCTTCTGCTGGGCTCCTGCGATCTCTCGCCCAGCGGCGTCGTGGAGCGCCCGCTGCGCATCTTCAAGCATTGTTCGGAGTTCGCGAGCGAACTCACCGATCAAAGTTCCTGTATTCTGGCTGGCAGCGTCTTGGGTCATCACCCGGTACTCCTTGTGCTCGGCGCTCCGGCGGCCGGCTCCGCAACTGTCGGCACGCCAATGCCCGCGATAGAGTTCACGTTTGCGCTCGAGTTGCCGGTACCCCCGTTGATTCGGACTCCCTGCACAGACACGTTGCCGACGACGCTCCAGGCCTGGTTCACCTGACCATTCGTCCTGGTGTTGATGTCGGCGGCAAATTGTCCACCGCCGCGCACGTGGTTGCCGGTGAAAATCGCGGCATCCGCCTGGAGCGAGATGATTGTCGAAGTGGAGAATTGCGAATCGGCTCGCAAACACTGATTGTCGGCGAACGTGCAGACGCCTGCGACGTTGATCTCCACGGTGGGGGCGGGTCCCAGCGCCTCCAGCAGGTTGCCGCGCACCGAAATCAGCGCTTGTGCCGCAGGCGCGGCTCCAGCCCCGACTGTGGCGGCCTGGGGCGTGGCCTGACCTGGCGGCTGGCGCAACACCGTACTCCGGATCAAGCCTTCAAGGACTCCAATCGGCCCCACGGCGGCACGGCGGATTTGCTGTTCAATGCTGGGGGCCAGAGGCATTCCGATGCGCAGCGCCCTCCAGGCGGGGGCGACTGGAGTCGTTGACAGGCGCACGACGTTGGTCGAGACGTCGACCTCCGCGCTCGGAGCGGTACCATCAATGGAGACTCCCGCGGAGTCCGGCAAGGCGCTCCCACTGACCCCGAAGCCCCGCAAGTCGTTGCCGCGCACGCGGACGATCCGCGATCCGGAGCCTGAGAGCTGTATTCCGTCCCGACCGGCAGTGCCGAGGGCGGTTTGCCCAACTCCGTCCACCATGTTCTCCAGCACCTCCACGTGAGCTATGTCGTGCAGACGGACCGCGGCCGCAGGCAGTGTGCCGTTCCGCGGGATGCGGATCACGTCGTGTAGTCGATTGGCCCGGATAACCATGTGCTGTCCTGCGCTCCCGGGCGCCATCTCGATGCCCATACCGCCCACGCCGGTCACCTCATTTGCCTCGACCCGCAGCGTGCCCGTCGCACTGGCGACGACGATGCCGTGGCCCGCGATGCCGACGACTTGATTGCCTGTGACCTCGCAGTCATCGGTCGCGTCGAGGCGTAGTCCGCGCGCGACCACGATGCCGGACTCTGGGTGTGGGACGCGGCGCGCGGGCTGCGTTGCCGCTTCGTCTACTGCCGCACGGCGCCCAAGGTTCAAGGCAGCGTTTGGGCTGACGACATTACCGCGTACGCGTGCGCGGTCGGTGCCAGCGACAATGCCCGGCCCCACCACCCGAATCAGGTTGTCTTCGACCGTCAGCCGGTGCACGCCGGGCTGAGCGCTCTCGCCCGTTGCACCCGTGAGTACGATGCCGCCGCTCTGCCCCGCCCAGACGCGATTGTGCGCGATTCGTGTCTCGAACAGGTGGAGTGTCAACCCGCCCATGCTGATCCCCGCGCGGCTACACCATAGATCGTTGTCCCTTACGGTCAGGCCGGCCGTTACCAGGTACGGAACGCCGGCGCCACGGCTCGCCTCCGCCGCATGGGCTGCGTCCACCAGGTAGGGTTGCTCGCCCATCGCGAGGCCCACCACCTCCCGATTGGCGAGACCGGAGGCGCCAACGATCGTGTTCTCGGTGATGCGAGCGTTGACCAGCAGTCCGCGCAACGCAACAGCAGGCACCTCGGCGGCGGAATCCGCCAGTTGGATGGCCATGCAGCCGCGTACATTGACGTCCGCGCTGTCACCCAGTGTCAGGCAGCAGGCGCTTTCGCTGGAATGCTGGCTGCCGATCGTCTGCAAGCTTGTGAGGACGTCGGCAGCGGTGCCGCTCAATCCCCGGGGCAGCAACACCGACAGCGCCTGACGGGCGCCGGCTGCCAGTCCCCGGGCGGCAGAGAGCACCGTCAGCTCCTCAATCGTAACCCCCACGCTTTGCTCTACGCGCACTGCGGTATCGGTGCCGTCGTAAAGCAGAACAGTCGCCCAGCCGCTCCCGGTGAGTCTGATGGACTCGGTGCGGGTCACGTCGAGTGGCTCGGCGAGCCAGAACAGACCAGGCCCAAGGGATACGTGGCCGCCGGTGCCTTTCACCCGGTCGATAGCCTGTTGGATGGTGAACGTCCCGTCGTTGTGGCCGGTCGCGGTGACGGAGATCGCCCCGCTGGCACGGTCCGCCCGCGTCAACTCCGGGGGAGGCCACATGACTCGCAGGTCGAGCGAAAAGTCGGGGAAGTTGACAATCGCGAGCGGACAGTAGTGGCGCCAGACGCCGCGGGGTGGTGCGGCGTCCAGGACCTCGAGCCAGCCGTCTGAGCGGGCCGCGAATGTCCAGTAATCGCCCGACCGATAGTCCTGCGCGTGCGACGCCTGGTGCCGGCGCCGGGTGGGTCTTCCTGGGTGGGGGCTCGTCTCGAGCACCTCGACATCGAGCGCTTCGACGCCACCCTCGAAGAACGTCACCAGTTCTTCCTCCGCGACCACTCGGGTGCGCGGCCGCCCACCGACTCGGCGGGGTGGGTGGGGCGCCCCACCGGAGAAGCTCACGGCGATGCCGTCCTCCAGCACGATCTGCATCGCGCTATCGGTCGGCACCGGAATCACGCCGTCGGTCACGTCCAGGTTCACGTACTCACGCCCCGACGCGTCGACCACGCTGCCCTTCTGGTCCCAACGCCGCACGCGCGTATGTCGCTCGGTTGCACTCGGATCGAACAGATCCTCCGGGAGCTCCGAGGCCAGCCTCAGCAGCCCAGCCGTACTGTCGACCCCTTGAACCAGAGCCATGACGCCAACCTCGCCGGCCAGTTCGAGCTCGTCGTCGATCACCTCCACCCAGTCGCCCGGCTGAATACCAACAACACGGTCGCGTTCCACCCGCGCGACCGTGAGCTGCGTTCGGTCGTGGCTGATCGCGACCACCGCCGAGACGACCGAGCCGTTGGTCGAGGACCACTTAAAGGTTGCGGTACCAGCCGGACCGGAGTCGTGCAGCTCGATTCGATACAGTCGATTCTCACCTCCGGTGTAGGCAGGCGGCGCGTCGTCTAGTCCCCCAACCGGAACACTGGACAACCGGCCGCTCGGCGCTGCAATCAGCGATTGCCACTCCGGGGAGCCCTCGACGTCGCCCGCTGCCAGGTACTGCTGCGCGATCGGCCTGACCCGCACCCGCCAGGCGCTCTGTAGCCGGGTCGCGGTATCGACGCCGAGTGCCCGCTCCACCAGATTCGGGTCCTGGATGGCGGTCACTTCTCGTTGCCACACCTCCAGGTAGGCGATCCCGGCGCCGCTTGCCGGCAATGCCGGCGGTTGCGGCGAAAAGGGTTGCGCCTCGTAAGGTATGGGCTCGCTGCCGCGGAGCTCGCCGAGCAACGGGTCAACCGTTGCCATGGCGCTTCCCTGGTTTTCGGCCAGCAGTCCGTCGACATAAACGCGGCCGACGCCAATGGTCATTGCGCCGTCCACCAGCCGAATCTTGAACGCATCCGGAGTCTCTCGCGGCACTGCGCAGGGGCCGAACGTGTCCAGGCCTTGTGCCCGGTTCCGCCGCTCGAAAATGTCGACCAGCTCATTCCAATCCGAATCCAGCTGGACCCGACCCTGCTGCATGCGGACACCGGCAAAGTGGTTGCTCGGATCGAATGTCAGCCGGGTGTAATCACCGCCCATCTGTTTGTCCCACTCCTACGTGACGTGGATGACCGCAGAGTCGAAGCCGATTGGCAGATACTCGCTAAGACGGAGCTTCAGATTGCTTTCGCGCTGCGGTTGCTTGAGAAAGCTGAACGCGCCCATTTCTGAGCCGTCCTCGGCGCCAGTGCTGATCTCACATGGCCCGTCGAGGGCAAGTTGACAATACGCCGGGTCACCATATTGAACACTGGTGAAGCGCGGCGTCACCGCCTCCGCCGCGAGCGCGGTCAGCCGGCCCCGGCGCGCCGGCGGGAGCGTCGGCACGGCCTCATCCACGGCACTTTGGATTGCGAGATCAGGCTGGCAGCTGAAGCGTCGTGGAGTGCGCGAGCCAGACGGCACGTGGCAGTAGCGCAGACAACCTTGCTGCGTGCGATCCACGAATACCGGCTGCGTAAAAATGACTTCGCTCGCGTTCATTTCCTTGGCATATGAAGCGCCAAGGATCGTGGAACGCTCAATCCACGCCGGGGCCGCATCGCGGTCGCCTCGATCGAGACCCGCGAGCGCTGGGCCGCCGAGCCCGTCGACGATGCTGTCGAGGAGCCAGAGTCCCTCCGCGTCCTCGGGTAGTCGCAGGCTGCCGGTGATGCTGAATGCCACCTCCACTCGCAGGCGCCGGTTGCGTGCAGGGCCGGTCTCGCCCCCGCGAACGACCAGGCTAGGCCCTTCGCCGAGCAGCTCACCGTCTGCGCTGAGCCGCCGGCCCGGGACGAGCGTGCAGTGCAGGAGCCTCAGCCGGCGCAGGGCGCCGGCCACCACCAGGTGCCCCTCGACCGCCACTCCGCTTAGCGTCAGCGTCGCCTGAGTCTCGTCGCCCTGGCGGCCCGCATCCGCATCGATCTCGTAACCGTTGCGCGCAGTCAGCAGCAGCGGCCGCTGCCCATCTGCCGCCTCGATCGCCAGCACACCTGAATGCCGCAGCCGTAACCGCTCGGGCAGGTTGTATGTCCGGCTGTCGAGGATTGCGATGATGGCATCCGGCCTGCCCGCCGCCGACCAGGCAGCCAGCGCCTGAATGACGTCGGGGAAGGCGTCGGGAGTGTTCGAACCCGCACGCACGTTGAATCGGCGTACTGACGACGCTATCAGCCAGTGCTGACGGCCGTACGGGCCTCCACCCAGGTCGCCAGAAAAGCCGGTGTGGCAGCTCACATCGACGGTTGTGATCGACCCGAAACCCTCGCCGATCACGAGTCTGCCTGCCCGGGGATCGACGCCTATCCGCCGGCTCTCCGGCCGCTGATCCGGCCATGGCTCCAGTGTCGCGACCTCCACGTCTTCGGCGGGCACCTGCGACCCGTCGACCACCACAGACAGGCTCGTCCCGTATAGATCCGGGAGGTGCCGCGCCAGCTCGGTTGGCCGGATCGGGCCGGGCGCATCCAACTCTTCGACCGGGCCGGTGTCGGCAGCGCCTGGATGCGCCGTTCGGAAGAGCGGCGCGCGACTACGCAGCGGACTGAACGTGTGGCGCCAGTGCGTGCCCGCCGCTCGCGCTGGCACGTTCGTGACGGGGTACGACTGCAACCGCCAGACATAGATGTCCATACAGCGCGGCCCAAAACGGGGCAGCTCGGGCATCGCGCTGATGCTGGCGCTGTGGGCGACCGCGTCGAACGGGCTCTCCAGCACCTCCGCGAGATCGGGCGCGTGCAGATCGACCCATCCGCCCGACCCCAACGGGTGGGCGAGGTGCTCGGTCCTGGCCAGGAGCAAGCGCGACTCCACAGCCCGCACAAACCAGCCAGTCACGTCACGCGCCAGCGCCTCCAGCACTGAGCTCGTCCCCTTTCGCCGACGGTAGCGGAGAGTATTGGCTACATCCGCGCGACTGCGCGCCGCAACAGGCGGCTGGAGCGTCGGACTCCCCGCGAGGTCAGGGAACAACTGCCCGGCCGTCTCGGCCGCGGGCGCCCGCAGGCTATCCCAGATCAGCTCGTTGCCTACCAGATCGCCCAGGTAGGGGATGACCCACGGCTGGCAGGTCTCGATGAAATGGTCGTCGTACAGCTGCCACATGTCTCCCTCGAGCTGTGCAGCCTGATCGGCGATGATGCGGAGCAGTGCTCGAAGCGGGTAACCGTTGTCTGGGTCGCGCTCCCGCAGCACGATCGGTAGCAGCTGGTACAGCCAGTCAGCCGCGGGTCTCACGTCGCCGATCCTCCGGTCTGGACAATGGTCACGTCCTGACTGGGTGTTTCGACCACGGCGAGCTCGGCCGCCAGCAGACTGCCGCGCGGCCCCAGGCGACCAGCCTGGAGTCCGATCCGGCGCCGCACGGGCGGAGAAGGACTGGCCTTCGGGCGGAACTCGAGTACCGTTGCCGCGGTGACGCCCTGCACCGCCTGCAGCACAGCTATGAGATCGCTCGATTGGATCGGCCGCGCCAGACCCAGGCGATCCGGCGAGAAGGCGACCAGCACTGCCTGCCGCGCCGCCTCGAGGACCTCACCGGCTGATCGCGCGGTGTCCACCATCACGCCGGCCGCGAGCACGATCGGCACGGCCGCGTACACCCCCAAGCGAACGCCCACGCCTGGCTCGCAAGCCGCGGCTAGTGTCGTGCGGACCCGAGCGAGATCATCCTCGCTCGGCGTCGTCCCTCCTTCACCGGCGACGGTCAGCAGAACCTTTCGCTGGCCGTTGACGGTCACCACGCTGGCCTGTGCTTGTGCCACCCCGGCGCATGTCAGCGCCAGGTCCTCGAAGTCTCGTAGCGTGACGGCCCGACCCAACGTGCGCACTCTGGCATCGACGCCGCGCTTTGCGCTCGATGTGGTGCCGGGTTCGACCCCGCCGCCGGCGGCTATGGGATTGGTCACCGCCAGGAGTCCCGTGGGACGGTCGAGCAGGGTGGTGATCGAGCCGGCGCGGACGTTCCCTGCCGCGCCCGTGCCGTAGCGATAGGTTGCCGTCACGTTGGCCCGGCCAGTAGGCGGTATGCGTCCGTGCTGGCCATCGCCAAAGCCGACGGTCACGGTGCCATCGCCTCCCAGCGTAACGACATAGACTTCGGCGTCGGGCGGCTGATTGGCGAGTCCAGCGACTTCTGACCAGGGGCTGCTGTTCACCATTACGCGCAGGGTGCTCCGGAGCCCGCCCGCGAGCGGGTCCGGCGTGTACGTGAGGGGCTTCTTCTGGAGCGTGAACGTCTGGAACGGCACCGAGCCGTCCGCACTCCCGAGAACCTCGTTGGCCACCGTCTGGCCGTGACCGGCGGTGACCAGATTCCCCATGCCGACGGCGCTTGCCGGGTCCAGCCGGAGCTGAAGCTGTCCTGAATCACCGCCAGCGGCGACCAGTTGGATGCGTAACAGCCGAGCATCGCCACCACTCGGGTCGGGCTCCACGCTCGGCACTCCCTGGACGTGCACTGACTGTAAGTGGCCATTCATATCCGAAAGAATCAGCTGTCGGCCGGGGGCAATCTCCCGAGTCGCGATGACAACGCCTGGCTGGAACGCACCCTTGGCTATCGTCAGTCCAACCTCAATCGCATCGCGTTGGGGAGTCATATCCGTGTTCCTGGCTACGCGCCCACGCAGGAACACGGAGTCCGTCCAGACCGCGCCTGGTGCGGCCGGGTCAGCATAAGCGGCGAAGCTCAGTTCGTCCGCCAACTCGTAGATCGTGACGCGGCGACGGTCGCGCGCTAACGGCGGGGCGGGATTCACCCAGAGCCTGGTGACGGTTTGCGGTATCGGCCCGAACGGGTCGGTTATCTCGTCGATGCGCAGGATCGCGACGAGCGTCGCGGTGCCCTGGACCGGCGGCAAGCTTGTCATGTCCTCGAAGGCATCCGCCACCAGGAGTTGTCGTCCCACCTCCAGGCCCGGCTCGCGCCGGTCCAGGCATAGCCGCGCCACGGCCGCCCCGTCAATGAGGACAGGGTGCCCGAAGTGGTCGGTAGGCGGCTGCTCTTCAGGCACGGATGGGGACGGGTAAACGTTGTCGCTGACGGTCTGTAGTTGCCACTGCACTCGGTCGACCGGGCCGAGATTGGAGGCCTGGGCGAAGCGCGACGGGGCGTTCCAGCCGAAAAGGCGGAAGGTCCGCATGAACTTGAAGGCCTGGCTGTGGCCTGACAGCTCGATCGGAGACTTCCACTTGACACTCACTCTGTCCTCAGTCACCACCAGTCGATCGATTTTCTTTTCTTCCACTGGCACGGTCGATCTAGAGGTGAAGAGGACCACCTGATCGCCAGGCTTGAGAGTGGCGCTGAGCGCCGGTCCGGTGTCGGGGCGCAGCAGCGCCTCGATTCTATTCACCGCAAAGGCGTCCGCTGGCGTAAGCCCGGGGTAGATACGCAGGCGGTTGAAGCGCCAATCGGCGCTCGTCGCCTGGAGGGTCTCGAAAGTCTGCGGCTTCTCGTCGGGACCGGGGACGCTCTGCACGCGGAGGCCGGTCGGGACTGGCACCACGGCACCCTGATCGACGGTCAGGAGCAGTTGCGCCGTTGCGGCAGAGCCAGCGGTCACGGGCGCGGGCGCCGCTGAGAGCGTTGCCCGAGCAGGAACGTCTGCCCCGGTCAATGAGGCCAGGCTGGCGAGTGACTCGGGCGCCTGAGCTGTACGCAGGAATGACTCGTTCGCGTACCGCTCCTGGTAGAAGGTCAGGATGTCGCCCACGGCCGCCCACAGGTCGATGATGGTGATCGTGTAGTCGCTGTCGATGCGTGAGGTGAGCGGTCGAAGCCCGGGTGGCCCTGTGGCTCCGTCGATCGTATTGATCGCCTCTAGCATCTGCCGCCGAAAAGTGCTGTACGTTCCCAGTCGATAGACAATCGAGCTGAGTCCGGGCCGGTTCGAGCTCATCCCTTGCCCCCGATTGCGCTGAGGCGCAACACACCCAGCTCAGGGTGGTCGGGATCGCTTGCCAGGCGTGCAATATCGAAAGTCCCAAGGCTGATGAGGCCAGCCTCGAGTTCGCCCGCGCCCGGCTGACCAACAGGGTGGAAGCGTGTTGCCAGGACGCTCAGCACTCCGCTCACGGCAGCGACCTGCGCGTAGATCATGCTCAGGTAGACGGCCGTCCCGAACGTAAACGCACCAGGCTGAACAAACATGGAGGTCAGCACACCGGTGACGTCGTCGAGCACCTCGTTGCGGAAGTAGCCTGGCGCGATCGTGACTTGCAGCCCGAGGTCGAGACCGACGTAGCGGGGTGAGCGAACGTCGATGTCCTGACCCACGAGGCGCAGCCGCTCCAGCGCGACCGAAACTCTTGGCAGCAGCCGCTGTGTGAGATCGTCGGTCGCGCCCTGAATGCCAACGGATACCGTGCTCCAACTGCCACTCCAGCGGATGCTGGCGGCCGCGGCGGCAACCCCGGAAACGGCCAGGGCCGCGGCGCGGTAGTCGGCCTCGGTCACCGCTCGGCGCTGCAAGCTCGCCGTTTGAGGCCCCCTGACTCGCACCTCATCGATGGTTTCTGGCTCGGCGCCGTCAATCGCGGCCAGGGGGTTGGTGATCCGCAGATTTTGGAGCCAGGGCTCAGTCGGATTGGGCTCCGCAACCACGATGTGGGCGAGGGCGTTGGCGCCAATCTGGCCGGCCAACCCGTTGCCGACTCGGTAGGTCGCAAATAGTGCGACAGGACCGAGCGGCGGCGCTTCACGGCCCTCCACGCCATCACCAAATCGCAAGTGGCCGGTGCCTGCCTCGTCCACTTCGACCACGAATACCTGATCGAAGGTGCCGCTCTCCAGGAGATCGGGGACAGGCGTCCAGAGGTCGTCTCCCAAGCGGAGGGCGACCGCAGGCACGGCGTCCCGCACGTCGCATGTCAAATCGCGGCGCTCCGCTTCAGCGAGCACCCCGGCGCCATCAGTCGCAAGGCGGTAGCGGGGCTGACCGATTGGCGGGCACTGTGTGGTGATCGGTCCAAAGCGCAGTGAATTGTTCGTCAGTCGCTCCGTCGTGCTCAGGCCGTGGTCGGCGGCAACGAGGTTGCCGCGGGCAAGCACAGGTGGTGAATACACTGATGCGCCCGGTTCGGGGCAGCCGTTGATCGCGTCGGCGGGTGCTGAAAGGAGGAATGGCGACCGCACGGCGTCCTCGATGCGCCAGTTCACCAGCAGGAGCGGTAATGCGCCCGAGGTGCGCGCGTCGGGGCACGTGCGCAACTGAAGTTGACCGCACACGAGCAGGTCTGAGAACACCTCGTCGGACAGAGGTACCGGCTCAGCCTGAATCTGGACCACCTGGCGGTGGCCGGGATCGGGAGGGCCGCCGTCCGGTGCGAGTGCCTCTTCGAGCAGGAGCCAGTCACCGGCCGAAAGATAAGGGCGGACCGCTCGGTAGTCAGGGCCGATTGCGTAGAGGAAGGCGGCTGTTGCCCCGGCCTGGAGTTGGCTACCAGGAATGCCCCAGTCATGCACACGGATCTCGTTATTGAGCGGATCGACCGCCTGAGTGTGAGCCGTCTCGTAGACCACCGCCGAGGCGAGAGCAGGATCGGTCTGAAGCGTCTGGACGTTGATGCGTCGGCCCAGTGGGTCAGCGATCACCACGGACGGCGCGTTCGGCGCGCCCGGGTCGTTCGCGAGGGGGGTCTGAATACGGGTGATCAGGCGTGTGCCCAGAGGCACCACCCCGGCTGCTTGCACGGTGAATTGGGCCCACGTCCACGCGTTGCGACCGTCGTGCATGTGGTAATCCAGCAGCCGCGCCAGGCGGCGTGCTGAAATGCGTAACCTGACACGGTCCAGATAAGCCTCGTTCATGAGCGCGTCCTGGAGGTAAGACAGGCGGTCCCCAGCGTAGGCCAGCAGCTCGACCAGGGCGATGCCAAGGTCGGCTGGACTCCGCTCGAGCCAGCCCGGATTCAGCCGGGCAACCAGGTCCAGGAGAACGCCGCGAAAGCTCTCATAGTCCTTCGCCTCATAATCGAGCACGGGTTCGAGTGGCGCCGGGCTCGCCACCGGCAACGTTCGACAGTCAGCCAGTATGGGGCCGCCGCCAAATGAGAAGTCTGCGCGACGCAGGCACGGGTCGAGCTCGGCGACATCGATCTGGAGCGTGTACGGCGAAGCATCACCAGCACGGTCCAGCGTCACCCGCAGGTGTGCTTCCTCGGGCTGCTCTCGACCGTGCCGCGCCTGTGTCACGTGTATCGCACGCAGGCCGGTCACTCGCCGGCCGCCCTGGATCGTGATCCGCTCCGGATGCTCGCGCAGGCCATATGCGTGGGACGGAACCGGTTTCAAGAAGTGCACGCGCAGCGTGTCAGCGCGATCGCGGTCTACTTCGACATAGTCGATCCCGTTCAGGCGCGAACCGTCAACCAGCTGGCGACGCACGGGCCCCGCAAAGCGCCGCGCCTGAACGTCGATCACGGCGGTCCGCCCGGGGTCGCGACCGTCACTTGCATAACCGCTTGCTGGCCAGTGACCCGCCTGGTGTAGACGACCGTCACGACAAGCTCGTCGTCCTGCGCCTCCGCCTGTACATCCTGGACTGCGATCTCGTCCTGGAGGAAGTTCTGGAGCGAGGCGCGAATCACCGTTCGTGTCGCGGCGGCGAGCGCGGTGGAGTTGGGCATGAAAACGAGCCGGCGGACCCCGCAGCCGAAGTCCGGCCGGTTCACACGCTCACCGGGGTCGGTAAAGAGAAGCTGGACGAGCAGGTCGCGCAAATGGCTGGCCGGGTCAGTCACGGCGGTTCGGCCAGTAGAGTCGATGGCAAGCGGGTACGCCAGGAAGGGGCCACTCACAGGAGTGGATCCGCAAGATCGAGCGTGATCGTCTCACCGGGGATTGGCGGCGAAAGCGTAAGCGCCGAGGCGTTGTTCGCCAGGAAGCAGCCAAGCCCCTGGGCGATCGCAACAAAGAGCATCCGTCGGTCGCGTACCTCACTTGTGTTGGAGTCCAGCTGGAGACCAGGCAGCCCTTCCGCCTGGAGCAATGTGTTGAAGGCCAGCTCGATGTTCGCCGCCAGGCTGTTCTGGAAAGCGGCGGGGATAGCATTCGGCGGATCGGCGGGGCTGCCCATCTGACCAAGCTTGAGCGACATGAGTGTCGAACCTCACTCGTCCAGATTCTTGAGCGAAAGCAAGCTCGGGTCAGGCGGGATCAGCGGCGGCACCGGCACCATGGGTGTGACCGGAAGAATGCCGATCGCCAGCTCGCCTGGGTGGATGTGGGTGTTGAAGAGCGCGACCAGCTCCGTCAGATACGCGAGCAGCTCATCGCCAAAAACTGCCGGGTGCGCCGCATCCTCCCCGTGCTTGATGATCGGCGCCTCCAGGACGACCTGCAGCGTGCTCTGTATGTGCACCTGCCCTTCCAGGACCTTGATCGTGACGTGGTTCGAACTGTCCGAGTCCGACAGAGTGATGGTCTGGGCATCGTCGTTGAGGGCCACGAGCAGACCAGCCTCGGTCCGCAGGACCTTCATCGGGGGAGTCGCCCGTGAACCCTGGTCATCGCTGGGTAGCTCGCCGCTGCCCCACCAACAGCCGCTCCAGATCGGCCGCGAGACATCACCTGCCTCGAACTCGATCCAGACGCCG
This sequence comes from Chloroflexota bacterium, assembly GCA_019247135.1. The sequence goes on from JAFAPL010000568.1 coordinate 15,941, forward strand.
GCACCAACGTCGGGCACGGTATAGAAGCCCGAGCCGCTGCCGCTGTAGGGCGCGCATGGCAGTGCCCAGCCGGTTTCTGTCTCGCCAAGTACCTCGGGCACATTCGCCTTGAGCCGCCCCAGGTTCGCGGGGTCGGAGTTGTCAGTGACCAGTCCTCGATATTTCCCGTAGAAGCGGTCGGCCAGCCGCTCGAGGGTGTGTTCGATAGTCTGCTCGATTGTCTCAGGCGGCACTGGCAGGGTCCTCCTGATAACCCTCGCGTTGCGTGGTATCGACCGTGTTTCGGCGGGCCTGGAAGCGCTGGAGATAACCCTGCCCGCCCAGCGAGTGGGTTACGCGTGTGACGTAGTAGGAACCGCTCAGCAGGGCGCCCGCACCCCGGATGTTGAGCGGCAGGCCAGGGCGCAGGCTGCCCGCGTCGGGGCCGACGGTGCCCTCGGCGATAATCGCCCAGCTCGCGCGGTCGACCACTCCCTGCGCCATCGCGTGCAGGTCGTTGGTGTGCATGAGGCCAGTCTGGGCGGGGCGCACCAGGGGTGGGTTGGTCAAACGGCCGAGAACACCCGCGCGCCCCTGCGTCTGACGGCTGACGTCGGAGACCGTGACCGGCTGTGTCGTCTTGGAGGAGACGTCAAGGGCCGAAGCCGCCACCGTGGTTGGCCTGAGCATGTCGTAGCGCACCTCGAACTCGCTCACGTTGTTGGTTTGCCCGCCGCCAATAGTCAACACCGCCTGGTGCGGATCACCCGGTCGCGGCGGACCGAAGTAGACCGTGTCCGAACCGCTGTCAGGGTCCGGATGAACGTAGCATTCGAAGCCATTGCGTTGCGCCAGGCGCCGGACAAAGCGCATGTCGGTACTCCGCTGGGTGGGCGTTCCTTCGGGATCGCGCAGGGAGCCAGGTGTGGCCGACACCTGGGCCTGCAGCGGGTAGTCAGCGAAGATCTGTTGGGCGATGTCGCTATCCGACAGGTTCGGCCAGGGTCTGATCTTCTCTTCGAGATTCATCAGCAGTGTGGCGTCGAGGCCGATGACCTCGAGTGTGGAGCGACCGGGCTCGTCGGCGAATTGCGCCATCTGGCCAGTCAGATAGCTGTTTATCAGCGTTACGGGTTTGCTGCCCAAGACCACCCGCACCGTCAGGGAGGTCAGCGGCTTGAACGGGTCGTCTTTCAGCATGTCCCAATCAGTGCCATCGCGCGTCTCGGCAAGTCCGAGGCGAATACGCACGATCGACGCGAGGTCGATGGATTGTTCGATCTCGATGTCTTGCACAGCAGCCATCAGATCGGGGCCAGCGGGTGCCTGGCCGAGCACGACGGCGTAGACGGGGCCAGACGTGAGACCGTTCGCAGTGACCACGTTACTGCTGCTCCGGGATGTCCAGGTGTCGACCCGCAACGGCCAGCAAGTCGTCCGGCCACAGGCCGCGGTTCGCGTCACAAATTCGCCAGAACTGCAGCGGATCGCCATACACCGTGTTGGACACCAGGTCGAAGCGGTCCCCGTCAGCCACGACATACGTGGCTTGAATCGGAATATCAAAAGGGATGCGGCGCAAGCGTCGGTAGTGAATCTGACGCCCGCCAGGGCCGGTGAACACGGCATCAGGCACGTGCGCGTATCGACTCTCGGCGCTGAACATCAGTTCTGCCCGCCCGGAGGTTGCGCCGTTGTCGCGATCCGCTGCGCGGCCAGAGCTGCGTCGCTGTTGGAGTCGTAGACCGCCAATCTCTCCTTCTGGGTGACCTGATCGACCACCAACTGCTTCCAGGGACTGCCCGCGTCCCTCAGCTCGCGAACGGTCAGCGAGCGCAGGCTCAGCTCGACGTTGGCTCGAATCGGGTTCAGCGTGGGGTCGAACGCCTCTTCGGTAATGGAGAGCGACGTAAGTCTGACCGGCAGCACCCGATTCTGTCCCCACACCAGGATGACCATCGGGATGGCGCCCGGAGCGACCGCCGCCTTGCCGCCGCGCTCCAGCTCGAGCTCGTTCCTGAGCGCCTCGGAACTAGGGTAGACCAGCAGCTCGAGCGCGTTGAGTGACGGATGCAACCCATACTTGATGGCGGAGTCCACTGACCACTCCAGCTGGTCGGCGAGGTCCAGCTCAATGGAGAGCGTCAAGCTCTCGAGGGGTAACGTAGTGTGCTCCGTGTCGCCGGCGTTTCGCTGCCAGTCGTAGTCCGTCCCCTGCTGCTGAATTGTCCGGGTGACCGTCTCGGGGTTGTACTGAAACACGATCATGCCAGTTGGATTCGCAGCTTTCGTCCGGTCGGCGTAGATGACCAGCGCTCCCCTCGACACGCGTGGCGCCCCGCGCCAACTCGACGGCCGCGTCCGAGTTCCGCCAACTGACGCGCCGCTGATGGAACCGGAGATGTCGATCATCCTCCGCCTCCTCGTGCCAGACCGTGGTAGATGCGGCGGGCAATGGCCGAGCCTACGCGACGCGTGGAGGTCGCGATTGGGCCATCGAGTCGGCCCCCATCGAGCTGGCTCACCTGATGGGTGCGCAACAGCGAGGCAGGCAGCTCCTGGCCGGCGAATAGCCGCGTGAGCTCGTCCTCGATCGCGGCGGCGAGCAGGTCGGCACGCAAGGGGCCCGACATCTCGAGCCTCAGCTCGCTGATGCTGACCAGGATCGACCGCGCCCCCGAGGTGCTCACGGCACCTGCCCGGCCAAGAGCTGCGCCTCGAGCTTACGAAGCTGGTCGACGAAGCCAGGGTTGGGGTTCGCCTGCGGGCGGTGGTGTCGCAGGAACGCCAAGGCGGCGGCGAAGTCAAGGTGCTCGACCAGCATGATCGTCGCCAGATTGCGGTAGCTCGACCGGCTCACGCCTGCCGCGCAATGGGCCACCAGGCCACAGCCGCTGCGCATGACAAACGCATCCGCGTACGCACCCGCAATGACGAGCTGGTCCGGCAAGGTAGCGTCGGACGAATCCTCGATGGCAACGACTGTCAGGCCTAGGACAGGATGACCGTCGATGTAAGAATCATCCACTTCGCCGTGGTTCATACACACGAGCCACAGCGGCGGCCCCTGAATCGCCCGGAGACCGGCGGGGTCCGCTACCCCGCCTTGATAAAGTGATCCCCAGCCGGGGCGCAGTGGGCCGATTTTGGAATAGTCCACAGATCAGGCCTCAGCAAGCTCGAGTTCGGGTAGCGGCTTCTCCAGTTTGGCGAACTCCGCTCTGGCCGCCGCCAAAAGGTGGGCCATGTGAATCGGTTCACCCGCATCGGCGGCGATAAAAGCGCCGCCCAGCGCGATGTTCGCGATGCTGCCCCCCGCCACGTTCAGGTGCGCCAACCGCTCGACGTCCAGCCCCGCCGTCGGGGCCGTCGCAGGGAAGACGCGGCGCCAGATTTCGGCGCGCTGCGCAGCATCGGGAAAAGGGAAATGCACGGAGAACCGCAGTCGGCGCATGAAAGCCGGATCGAGTGCGGCCTTCGCGTTGGTGGTCAGAATGGCCAGGCCCCGGTACACCTCCATTCGCTGGAGCAGGTAGCTGACCTCGATGTTTGCGTAGCGGTCGTGACTGTCCCTGACTTCGGTGCGCTTTCCGAAGAGTGCGTCGGCCTCGTCGAACAGCAGTACGGCCCCGGCCTCGTCGGCCGCATCAAAGATGCGCCGCAGGTTCTTTTCGGTTTCGCCAATGTATTTGCTGACGACCTGACTGAGATCGATGCGATACAGATCCAGGTTCAGCGCGCCGGCCAGGAGTTCGGCGGCCATCGTCTTGCCGGTGCCGCTCGGCCCAGCAAAGAGGGCGGTGATCCCGAGTCCGCCGTTGGGGCGTGCTCCGAAACCCCACGTCTCGTACACGGTCAGACGCTGGCGGACCTGGACACAGATCTGGCGCAGGGTGGCGAGCTGAGCCTCGGGGAGGACCAGGTCGTTCCAACCGGCTCTCGGTTGGAGCCGCTGGGCGAGGTCCTCGAGCCTCGCCCGCGTGAGCAACTGGCAGGCCGACCAGAGTTCGCCGTCAAGTGCGCCTCCAGTCTTTCTCCGGGCTGCCAGGGCCTCTGCCGCAGCGGCCTGGATGCGCGGCGCGCTGAGGTCGAAATGCGTGACAAGCTTCTGCACGAATACGGATCCGGACAAGTCGCCAACCGCAGCCCTCCACAGGTCAGCCTGCTCACCACGCGAAGGGCGCGCGACCTCGAGCGTCACGGACCAGCGGCGCAGGTTGCGACGACGCTGGGGTGTTGAAACGAGCACCGGCCCGCCCACCGAGTCCAGGAATCGATCGGCAACCCACTCCCGCCCTGATTCACCGGCGTCCGGCTCCCCGCAATCCAGCAGGAGCGCGCAGCCGCTGAGCGCCGACTCCCTCTGCCACAGTCGAATCAATCCCTGAAGCTCGGTCGGGTCAGTCGGCACGAGGCGGGATGGCAGAACTGCCAACTCGATTTGCAGCGCAGCGCAGGCGGCGGCTGCTACTTCGCGGCGGGCCTCGGGGTCGTCGCCCCAGAGCTGCACAATTGGGATCGCCGAGGCCCGCTGGCCACCGGACCAGAGGGCAGCCACCCGCTGCGCGAGCTGCTGCTGCGATGGCGGCAACGTAACTGACGGAACAATCAGGTCCAGCAGCGCACTGAGCCGATCGTCGAGGTGCCGCACTCCGGCGAGGTAATGAAGGACCCATTCATCGATCCGCAGCGGGCTGGCGACCAGCGAAGACCCGGCGCCAATCTCAATCATGCGCCAGCGGCGGAGCGGAGAATCCGGCGCAAGCGCGCTCCAGTGCGGCTGAGGGAGCGCCCCCAGCGCCAGGCTGAAAGTAGGCTGCACGCGGGCCGGGTCGCCCTGGGCCCGGGCGCACAGCGTCGCGAAGCTCGAGTCTAGCTCCACTCCAGCGCACAGCAGCAGGAGCGCCTGTTCAAACGGGCTGAGCTCGAACCTGGCACAGAGGGTGTCGACGGCCGGCGGCGCGAGCATCGGGGCGCGTAACTCCGCGAGGCGTTCTCTACCGCTCGCCGGGAACGTGGCGGAGTTGCCCTCGAGCACCTGGCGCAGATCGGCCAGCGCAGCGACAAGGTAACACTGGTTCTGCTCTTGCCAGCTCGGGGGCGGACTCACGGCCATCATGCGAACGTGACCTTCGGGCCGGCCCACAGGCCAAACGTGGGACTGTTCGGGGCCGCGTCACGAGTGAGCGGACTGTCGACACCGGCGACGGTTACTCGTACGTAGTAGTCTCCGGTGGGCACGCCCTGGATCGGGACCGATCGGGGATTGTCACCCGCCGCGATCGCGACCGGCGGCAGGGTCGTCCCGTCGGCAAGCGAAATCAGGGTGACCGTCGCTGACTGATCTTCTGTAATCGGTGGATCGACACTGAGATGGAGGGTGGCTGAACGAGGCGACGTGCCTGTTCCCTGCACGTCCGAAAGTAGCGGCGGCTCGAGGAGCTGTGGCTGGAGCACAAAGCCAGCCAGGTTCGACTCAAAAGCAGGGTGCAGCGGCGGCTGACTGGGCGGCGGCTGAGTGGTTCGGCCCATCGGGATCAGGTGCTGGACCTGCAATGTGTGAGCGCCAACACGGACCGTCGGTAACACGGCAAGCTCCAACCGCGTGTCGGTCGCCGTCTGGGCGTCGAAGGGCGTGGGAGTGCCATCGACCAGCACCTGGCTGACCCGAGGCGGCGGCGCTAACAATTGCCGGCCCGTGACGACCAGTTGGACACCGGGGACGATCGGCAATCCTGGCCCGCTCGAGGGTTCGATACCGGTAATGGTCGGCGCGGCGACTGTGAGCACATGGATGTTCCGCTCCAGCACTGGAAGGATGCTGATGGGCGTGTCGTCTGACTCGATGAATACCGGTCCGCCGGCGTAGGCCGCCGAGAGCTCATACTGCGTGAGATAGAAAACAGACCAGAGTTTGGACATTTCCTCGAGCGACAGCTGCATTGGGGTGAACCTCACGAGTTCACGCTCGCCCGCGAGGTTCGACTCGCGTAGAAAGGCGTGAGTTGCAACTGCCGCGTCGATCAGGTCGGGGCTCAAGCATGGGTGTGTATGCAGCGTCCGCACGACCAGGGCGAGGAGCTGCTGGTCGTCGAGAGTGGCGTCCTCGCCGTAGCAGCTGATCAGATAGTGGAGCTCCAGCGCCGCGCGCGGCCGATGCACGAGCCGCCCCTCCGACGTGCGAGTAGGCAGATCATCCCCTCGCCAGTGTGGATTGTGAGCAGCCTGGTACAGGAAAACATTAACGCGTGGTGTGCGATCGCCCTGCGTTGCCGCATCCGGTTTGCCCGTGCTGACGGTGACCCCACCGAGGACTGGCGTGATCGCGGCATCAAGTAGGAAGCGCAGCGTCTCGGTGACGGTGGCGATGGTCAGGTGGTTGCTCACGCCGCCGTCCTCACAGGTATGCTCGATCGAGGTGGCGGCGGGCCAGCGTGTAGTCGCCAAAGCCGCCCGATTTCCGCGCCGGCAGGCCGGCCGCTGGTGTCGACAAGCGCTCTGGCGCGCGTATCTCGACCCGGCCAATGCGAATCTCAACCTTGGGTGGTGGGTCTTCCTGGGGCGCGGAGCTCAGCGAATGCCTGAGAGGCTGATCGGCATCAGCCGCCGGTGCCGCGCTGGCCTGAGAAGGGGTCACATCGAACGGGGGATATGGCCGAGTCTCGTCAGCCTGCACTCCGACCGGGCGCCGCAGCTGCTTCTCGTCACCACGCACTCCGACCAGCGGCTGCACCCGCCCCTCGTCAGTGCGCACTCCGACCGGGGGCTGCAGGAATGCCGGCGTGGCGGCATTGGCTGCAACGGGGGCCACAGCCGAGCCGGCCATCGTTGTGGGGGCGATCGAGCTCTCGGCCGCAGGGTTGGCGATACCGGGCTCCGCCCGCGCATTCCCCGCTGGTGCGGAATCCGTTTGGGCCGCCGCGAGCGGCTCCTGTGGCCAGCTGGGCGGGGTCGGCGTTGGCACGTCCGTCGAAGCAGTCGAGGCAGCACCGGGCGGCAACAAGCGTGGCGTTCGCGTCCGCCTCGCGGGCGTCGGCGAGGGCGGGGTTGTCAGCATCTCGGTGGCCGACCAGGAGGTGGTTTCTTGGGCAGCCGGAGGCGCACCGCGTATTCCCGAGTCGGCGGGGCGCGCCGCAGCCGTGCTTGCGGGTCGGGTAGCAGCCCTGGCGCCCGGCGCCTCCTTCGGCGTTGCGTCCGGGCGCGTGCGCGCCATCGTTGCACCACGGGCAGCGGCGGGTGCGCGGCTCGTGGCCAAACTGGGGTGCCTTACAGCCCGGTTCCTACTCGGAGCAGGACTGCCGGGCAGACTCCGCTGTTTGGCCGAGTCAGGCTGAGGCGTGTCAGATGTCACCGGCGGCTCCACTGCGGGCGTCGCAGTTGTCTGGTTGGAGTCGCTATCCGGCAGCTTCAGACTCGCTCGGGACTGCTCGAGCGGCCCCGCCCATTGAGGCGCCTGGTCGAGGCCCAGCGGCTCGGCCGGACCTGTGTCAGGTGTGGTCTGCGACTCACCCAACACAGGTAATGTCTGCTGGAGCGCCGGCGCAGCCGCTACGGTCAGGCCTGCCCCGCGGAGCACCAGACGCCTGAAGAGCCCGTTCACCTGTCTCGAGGCCGCCAGTCGTCTAGCAGCTCCAGGTACAGCCTGCGCCGCGTTCTGCTCATGTGGAGGATGTCAGCTTCGGACCAGTGGTAGTGCAGCGCCAGCATATGGACCTCCTCGAACAGCTGACCGCGGCGGCCGCCCCCCAGCTGGCGAAACAGGTAGCTCGCAGGATCGAACTGAATCTGGAACCTGGCACGGCATTCGGGACAGCTAGCGCTGAGCAGTGTTTCCGCATATGGGTCCGATGCCGTGATCTCGTCCTCCATGGCATCCACTAGAGCCTGCGGTGCCTGGTCCGGCTCGATCTCGCGACCGTCGCACCAGAGCCCAAGCAGGCAGCGTCGCAGCAGCAACTCAGCGGCCGCATCCGGATCGCGTGCGGCGAGCTCGGTGGTGCAATCGAGATCGGCGACTGTCGGGAGCCGGAAATGGGAGCGCCACTCGTGCCCACCGCTCTCGACCCGCGCTTCAAGCGGTCGCCGCGGTGGAGGGACCTGTCGATCGAGCAGCGCGGCGACCGTGATCTCGAAATCCATCCTCGAGCCGCAAGCGGGCGCGGGACAGTTCGCGACGCACGACAGTCGGTCGCCAAACATCAGCCGCTGCAGCTCCAGCAACAAGACCTCCCGATCGCCGATGACGAGCCTGCGGATGGCTTGTTCGTCTTGTGCGCTGCCCTCCGCGGTCTGGACACACCGCGCGAGGAGCGCGGTCGCCTGACGGCTGGTGCTGAGCGTATGGCCCTGCTCGAGCAGGAACTCTTCTTCCGTGCCCGAGATCGGACGCACCTGGATGGTCTGTCGCACACGCCCTCCGCGCACGCGCTCGTGCGGCAGTACGACGTTGATCCCGCTCATCGGCCTAAGCGTGCAGTCCGCTTGGTTCCTTGGGCTCGGGGACCGTATCGTCACGTTCCCACGCCTCGAGCTCGAGCTTGATGTGCTGTATCGCGACCGCGTTGGCATTTGCGTCAAAATCCGGAAGAGCCTGGTATTCGGAGACCCAGCAGCGGAACAGCTTGTAAGAGATGACCTTCTGACCGGATTCGTTGAAGATGTCGACGATTACGTCCTTGCGGAAATCAGCCAGAGACGACTGTTGCCCCTCGCCAGAGGCGTAATCCCATACTTTGAGCGCCCACTTCTCGAACTCCAGGTCATGGGTGACGCCACGCTCCAGGGTGACAGCGTCGAAGTTGCTGCGACCAGGTGACTTGCGGCTGGAGCTGTTGTCGGCGCCAGTGCGATGGGTGACGACCTCGGTCGTGCGCTTCAGCGCGCTCATCTTGCTGATTCCGGCAACGTACCGGTTGTTCCACATCACTTTGAATCTGAAATTCTTGTACGGGTCAAAACGCGTGGTATTGACCGTGAACTCCGGCGGGGGCATGTGCGCTTTCCTCCTGCCTTGACCTCACCTAGGTTGGGATCGCACCGGCGATCTGCTGGATCTGGATGATCACGAACTCAGCCGGCTTGAGCGGCGCAAAGCCGACGACGATGTTCACGATGCCAAGGTCGCGGTCCGCCTGGGTTGTCGTTTCCGCGTCACACTTGACGAAGTACGCGTCCCTTGGGGTCTGTCCCTGGAAAGCGCCCTGCACGAACAGGTGGTGCATGAAGGCACCCACGTTTAGCCGAATCGACGCCCACAGCGGCTCATCGTTTGGCTCGAAGACCACCCACTTGGTGGACTCGAAAAGCGACTCTTCCAGGAACAGCGCCAGTCGACGAATGGGAACGTACTTCCATTCGCTCGCCAGCTGGTCGGCGCCGAGCAGTGTCCGTGCTCCCCAGCACACCTCACCGATGATCGGCAGCGCCCGCAACGCGTTGATCCCCTCGGGGTTGAGCTCGCCGATGTCCCCGTCAGCCAGCTTAACCGGCAGACGCGCGCCAACCAGCACGGCTTCCACGCCGGCGGGTGCTTTCCAGACGCCTCGGTTCGTGTCGGTGCGTGCATAGATGCCGGCGATGGTCCCGCTCGGGCCGACTGTTCGATCCCGGAGTTGGGCCTGCACGTCGGAGATGACCAGGTTGGGGTAATAGACCGCCCCGTTGGAGTTGATGCGCAGGCCACCATCGAGCCACTCTGAAATGCTGTGTGGCGGCGTAATGTGGAGGCCGTCGGGCGGGTCTATAACCAGAAATGCCCGTTTAGCCTGGCAGTACGTCAGGGCAGCCACGTAGATGTCGGTCGCAGCTTGATCGCCGAGCTTCGCAGCCGCTGGGATGCACAGGATGTTGAAGATGTCCGGCGCGATCCGGTCGAGTGGGAGGGGGCTCGTGGGTGTGGTCGGGACGAAGACGTCCAGCAGTGCCTGGACGCCTGCTTCCTGCCACTGGCTACCGGGCACAGGTACGCCGTCGCCGTTGGGTGGGACGGCGCCGTCGCTCCCAGGGTTGCCGCCGAGCGGTACCCAGCCCCTCGGGTTGGGCAGTGGTCCGCTGCTGCCCGTGGGTGCGTCCGGCGGGTTGAGCGGGTCAGCAATCACGATGAGGGTGGATTGATCGTTGACGACCTTGACTGCGTAACGTGGGTCGTGCGGGTCCATGCTCAGGTTCCGCAGCGTCTCGATGGTCAGTGGCGGATCGTTCGGTTTGGCGCCGGGCGCTTTGAGCCGGGCGAGCAGGTTGAACCTGGCTGGATCACCCGTGATCGCCTGCACCAGTACTTCAAGATTGTTCCCCCAACTGCCTGGGCTTGAAGCGCTCACGGTGAGCGATGGGGCGGCGGTCGGACCACTGTCGGACCCCGAGCCCGCCGGACCCGACGAGATGTCGGCGTGAGCCGCGGCTGCGCCTGGCGCGACGCGGACGACCCACGCCACTTGACCACCATTGAGGTAGTACTGTTGGATCGCGTAGCTCGCCTCGCTGTGAGCGTCCAGTCCGCCAAACTGCCGGACGAAGTCGCTCCAGCTGGTGAGGCGCGTGGCAACGCCGACCGGACCCTGTGCAAAGTAGTCCACAAATGCCGTGTTCGAGGTGCTGACCCCGACAATGGTGTGGACTCCGCTTGGGATCTCCTCGATATACACGCCGGGATATGTCAGGGTGGGTGGCACAGCCATTCCTCCTACGGATGCTCGAGACTTCGCCAGATTGCTAGATGTCGCTCGGCGATGCGGTGCCAGCTCAGCTCGAAACAGTGCTCGCGCGCGGCCACCACGAGCCGCCGGCAGAGCCCAGGGTCGTCGAGGAGCTCGCGGAGACCGTCTTCCAGTCGGGCGGCCTGGCGGGTCACGGCCGCCAGCTCGCGTGGCGCGGAGTCCGAAGAGACGAGTACCGGGACGCCGCTGGCGAGCCCTTCCCGCAACGCGCAGGCCCGCGCCACCTCGCAGCGTGGCACACCCCAATACACCAGAACGTCCCCGCTGGCAGCGATTTCGGCGGCCGCATCGGCCAACTGGGCTGGTTCGGTCACTCGTCGAACCCGGCGGGAGTTGGCCGCACGCCGCCAGCGCCCTTCGACGGAAGCAGACGCCGGTGGAGCCACCAGCAGGAGCTCAGCACCAGGGATCGCGGCCATTTCTTCCAGCACTCGCCACGGCCCCTCCTCGTCGAGCGAGTCCCATACCACGACAACTCGCCCGGGCACAGCTTTGCGGGGTGGGAACCAGGTCGGGCAGCCGTATGGCACATGTTCTACGCGGCGTGCCGGCCAGCGGCGCCGCAGTCGCTCGGTGGCTACTTCGGTTGGGGCCACGAGCGCATCTGCCTGCAGTTCGGCCACGTCCAGCGCTGGACCAGCGCAGTGTTCCGTGAGGACGAGCGGAACGCGGCACGTGCGGGCTTGCTGCGCGAGCTCCTCCAGCTTGTTGCCGAATACGAGCCCGGGTGGGTGCTGGACATGCACGAGGCGCAGCCCGCCGACATCCGGCGGATCCTCGCTCACCGCGACCCCCGGCGCCGCCGCGGCGAGATGGCGTGCGTAGCGTCCGCAACCGTCGCTCCGCGGCACGCGGGGCGCCCAGATGGCCCGAGGACGGCGGACGAGGCGCCCGTGGCGAGATCGCCGCTCTATCACGTCGAGCATCGCGGGGCCCATCCGCCAGACATTGCGGTGTTCGAGCGCCCAGCCCGAGGCGGCAGCGCCGAGCGCACGAGCCTGCATGCCGTGCCCGGCGACCCAGCGCAAGTGTGCCGCCACCTTGTTGACGTCGGGGACTCCGCGAACGCCGCAGGGCCCGAACGGCTGCTCGTCGAATGGTTGCCAGCTTGCCGGCTCTACAGTAAGGAGCAGGTCCCGCGCCTCGCGGCAAACGTCTGCCTGCCCCTCAGCGTCGAGTGCTACGACGGGTAGGCCAGTGGCCATCGCCTCGATCAGTGGCAGACCGAATCCTTCGTTCCCCAGGGCCAGCAGAACGTCGGCCTCGCGGTACCAGTGAGCGATGCCGGTCGTCCGCTCATTTGCGTCGACGAACCTGATACGCGGGTCGTCCGAAACGTAGTTTTGGTAAAGCCAGCGTGCCTTCAAGATCAGCCGGGCATCTGGATCGCCCGCGAACGCGCGTTTCCAGGCTTCGACTCCGAGCAATGTGTTCTTCCTGGCGCAAACCGGGCCTACCATGAGAGTGGTGATGCCCGCGCGCAGGGGCCGTTCTTGATAGCTGTAGATCGCCGGATCCACACCCTGGGGAACGACCTCAATGGGAGTGGTCACACCGCCCCGCCTGAAGACATCGGCAACGAAGCGGCTCGGGACGATCACCGCCCGAGCAGTGTTGACCCCAGCAGACCAGCCGGCAGGCAGTTGGCTGGTTTCCCACATCGTGTTGACGAACAGGTTGCTGCTGGACTGGAAAGGAGTGACATCCGGGCCCGGGGCAAACGCGACGACCGTTCCTCGAACGTCCGGGCGCGACCGCCGCAGTAGCTCGAGCAGCTCTGGGCTGAGCCCGTTGGGGTCAAGGCGGAGGGGCGACAGGTGGACTGCTACCCCTGCGCGATCCAGCCCGAGCGCCAGGTACTGGGCCATGCTCCCGTAGCCGTCGTAGATCATCAACGGGGCGACGAGTGTAAGACCATCCCGCACGGCGGGACGGCTTTGCCGCGGTGACCAGCTATCCGCCAGCCACGCGAAGAAGCGCCGGTCTGCGCCGATCGTCTGCGCGACTTCACTCGTCGGCGTGGGCCGCCAGCGTTGGTCAGAGAGATTCTTGGGGCTGGCATTCGCTGAGTGCAGCACGGCAACGTAAAGCGACGCGTCACGCAAGACGGCGATCGTCCCAGATGGGAAGCTGTCCACGAAACGGCGCGTCGGCGCCGGCAGCGCGGTTGGGAATCGGTGTGACTGCCAGGCCGATCGCCGGTAGACGAGGGTGCCGCCGGTCACGTGCGGGGCTTCACCTTCGGTCTCCTGGTAGCGCCAGGCCTCCTGAGACCAGGGCCGGTAATGCACCACGCCTGCTAGCCCACATAGATCCGCTCCAGAGCGACTTAGAGCCGCCACCTGAGTACGGATGCGCCGCGGAGCCATCCAGTCGTCGTCGTCGAAATGCGCAATAATGTCGCCGCGCGCCAGCTCGCATCCGAGGTTGCGTTTGACTCCAAGTGAAACCTCGCGCTCTAGCCGGTGGTAGCGAATCCGCTCGTCGGTGGGTACGACGTCGGCTACGGTGTCGCGGCCGTCATCGAGCACGATTAATTCCAGGTTGGGATAATCCTGGCGTAGAAAGTGATTGATCGCGTTGCCGACGAACAGCCGTCGATTGCGGGTCGGCATGACACAGCTGACTAGCGGGTAGCTGGGCGAATTCACGTCTAGCAGTGGTGTAGCGCCCCAGCATCACCAGGGCGTAACCAAGTCGTCACCAGCCGCCAGCATCCCGCGACGCTTGTCGTCGGTGACGCTACGGTAACGACGGCCGCGCATAGTGTTCGGCATGACGACGTCTGAGCGGACGGGCGTGCTGGTGATCCGTGTCTGGATAGAACCTGACAACCGCAATCAGCTGCGGGCACGCATCACCCGGAGCCTGGACATCACTACGACCGATCAGGTTCTCACCGCGGCCGCCAGCATCGAGAGTATCTGCGACACGGTGCGCGATTGGCTGGAAGTCTTCGTTGCCCCAGCCCAGCTGTAGCCAGGGTGGGACCGTGGAGCTGGGAAGCAGTCATCCAACTGGGGGCGTGCCGCAAGTCAGTCCTGACTATCCGGCCGACTTCCACCGCTCCCTGGCTGGCGGCGCCCGCCGCTCAGCGGAAGTCATCGTCCCGCTCGTTCAGCGGCTCGTCGCCGCCGAAAGCGTTGTTGATGTTGGTTGCGGCGTGGGGAGCTGGCTGTCAGTGTTCCGTGAGTGCGGCGCGAGGAGGATTCTTGGGATCGACGCTGGCCTGGATGCCGACGAGCTCGTTATCCCTGTCGATCAATTCTTGAACCGAGATGTTTCGGAACCGCTGAGGCTCAGCGAAACATTCGACCTGGCTATCTCGCTGGAGGTGGCGGAGCACCTACCGGCCACCAATGCTGACACCCTGGTCAGCTCGCTGGTGCAGCTTGCGCCCGCCGTGCTCTTCTCGGCGGCCATCCCGTTTCAGGGCGGATACAACCACCTCAACGAGCAGTGGCCCGAGTACTGGGTCGAGCGGTTCCAGCGGCACGGCCTCGCAGTCATCGATGCGATTCGAAAAGAGATCTGGCTGGACGAACGTGTCGAGTGGTGGTACGCCCAGAACACTCTGCTGTTTGCGACGCGTGAGGCTCTCGAGCATCACCCGTCGTTGCGGTTCGAGCTTGACCGGACTGAGCCGCGTCGTCTCGCCCTGGTACATCCGCGCAACTACGCCCGTTGCTGGTCTTGATCACTCCTTGAATCCCGTGTGGCCCGCCAGGTCGGATGGAAGTCAGGCGTCCAGTGGTAGGGTCCGCCCCACAT
>JAFAPL010000577.1 GCA_019247135.1 Chloroflexota bacterium
CCGACGTACACGCGGCGACGAGCGAGCCGATGCCGCCCGCGACCAGGGTGAACAGCAGATTACGGCGTGTTAGGGGCGATGGAAACCCGGGATCGACGTGCGACATCCTGGCCACCGCAGCAAATTCCGCGCCACGCGGTTTGACACCTTGCGACCAGCGCCAACCTCGCGTGTCCGGAACCACCTCTGGGATGGCGGGATGCAGCCGATCAACAACCGGAGCCGACGATTCGGATCTTTGCCTTACCTGGCCGGCTCGTCACCAGCGTCGGCGACAACATTGCGGCGTCGACCTCTTCGCTCCACCCGTTGCCTACCGAGATCGATCGCCAGAAGCGCCGCCGTGGCGTGATCATCATCGATGTACCCGCCCTCGAACAGCACGTGAATCGACCTCCGCGCCGCCGCGACGGGATCGCCTTCAGGTTCCTCGCCGTTCTTGTCGGACTCCGCGCCTGCCATTAATTTGCGTCCTTAGACGCAGGCCATGTGCCGTGCTGATCCCGATCCTGTTTACATCCATGTAGCAAGTGTGTCGATTGACCACTTCATTTACCGGCCTGGCGGTAAATGCTGTAACGCCTCAGGAGGACGGAATAATCTGCGCCTCGTTGGCCGACGGCGCTTCGATCCGATATCCGCGGGCATATGCCCCGTAGTCCTGCCCGACGAGGGGCATCAACTCCGAGGCCACCTGCGTTTGCAGGCCCGGGTCCAGCGTTGTACCGGCATCGCGCGCGGCGGAATCCAGCGCCGCGGCAAGACCAGCCTGGTCCTGGACCTGGCCCGTGACGATCGCATGAATTGCGTCGCCGACGATCGTCGCAGCCGACTTCCAGTCCCGCGGTGCTTGTGCGAGCTCACTCGTCGTGCGCACGACCAGATAACCCAGACTCACTCGCGAAGAGCCTGGATTGCCTGGACATCGGCCACTCGCGGTGAGCAGTCCGACCAGTGCTGTCTCGCCGGTCACTGACCTGTCCGCGGGCGCCGCGACCACGACCGAGGCATCGGTCGATCCTGCCGCGAGGAGAACCGTGGCGTAGGTCAGTGCTGGAAGCATCGTGATGTGGTTGGTGCGCACCGAGATGCCTCGGTCTTCCGGAGCGCAGGTGAGTCGAACACTCGACAGGGTCTCGGTGTCAGGGCTGGACGTCAGATTGGCGGCGGCCAATGTCGACAGCACCTCTTCTCGCGTGAGTGTTTGTGACGCCGTGCCCGCGGGCAACTGCAACGAGGAGGACACTTCGGATCGTTCCTGCTCGGAGAGGTCGCTGCCGAACAGCACGATCGACGTGCTCGGCGCCGGCGTGGCCTGGGCGGCGGGACTCGCCGCGGCGACGACCGGCGCACTGGTCGGGGTCGGTTGTGGCCGCTGAGCGCGGGAGCCGCCGAGCACTGCGGCCGCGATGATGCCCACGACCACAACGACACTAGCGGCCTGCACGCCGACGTGGGACCAGATGTTGCGCGGCTGTGCTCCGGCCACGCCAGCCTGTAACTTTGCGAGCAAGGCAGCGCTCACATCGCGTACGGGCAGTTCAGCAAAATGCCCCGCCAGCGCACCCAGCCCGTGCTCGAGCTGCGCTGGATTCCAGCCGGCCAGTTCGTGCGCAACCTGTGGCAGGGCAAACGCGACTGGGGGTAGCAGAGCCAGTTCCCCAAGCTCTCCGCGCAGACGGACCAGGGCACGCGCCAGACGCGACTTGACCGTCCCACGGCGCCAGCCGAGCGCTTCCACCATTTCGGTCTCCGACAAGTCGAAGAAATACCGATAGCTGATCGCCAGGCGATCCTCCTCGCGGAGACCATCCATCGCGCTGAGGAGCACCATTCGTTGTTCCTCGGCCAGCACGGCATGCTCCGGTGACGCGCTCGGACCCCCTCCGTCTGCACCGGAGGCCCTGGACAGCACCGCCGCCTGCCGCAGCTTGGCCTTGCGGGTGTTGCGCGCTTCGTTGGCGACGATCCGCAAGAGCCACGCGCGGAAAGAGTCCACTTGCACGCGGCCGAGTGATTGATGAGCTTTGACGAACGAGTCCTGGACGACGTCCTCGGCGTCAGACAGGTCGCCGGTGATCAGGAACGCCACGCGTACGGCGAGGCCCTGATAGCGTCGGACGAGCTCCTCGAACGCGTCCAGCTCGCCCCGTCGCGCGCGGCCGACCAGGTCCCGATCCGACGGCTCAGCACTCAATCCGTCGTAGCTCCCACTCCGGCTACAGTATTTTTCGCGTCGGACCGAATTGTTCACATCATGCGTCAGGGTAGGAGAACCGAAGCTCGACAGGGCGTGAGGGGGCTGCGCGCCGAGCTAGAACAACGCGTCCAGGTCGCGGAGACACTGCGGCGCCTGGTGATGACCGTCAATTCGGGACGCGCGCTGGACGAAATCCTCACCTCCGTCCTCGCCGAAGCTGTCCAACTGCTTGGGTGCACCGCGGGCGTGCTGTATATGGCTGACGGTGAGCAGGATAGCCCCTGGTTGACCACCCGCGCTTCCTATGGTGTAGCACTCGAGGAAGTGCCGACTCGCCAGCGGATCGGCTCGCCAATATCCGGGCTGGCCGTCTCGCACCGACGTGCCGCGGCCTGCCCCGACCTCCTGGCAGGACTGGAGATTCCACCCGACCAGCGGCCGGTAGTCGTCCTCGAGGACACGCCCAACTACATCCGCTGCGTCAAGGTGGTAGATGAGTTCGATACGCCCGAAAGCCTGGCACGCATACGCCACGTGGCCGAACACCACGGCGCGATTCTGTCGGTGCCGCTCATCGTGCGCGACAGCGTGTACGGGGCATTGACGATGTTTTACCCGCTCCCGCGCGAGTTCGGGGGCGACGAGATCAGGCTCACCCTGGCATTCGCGGACCAGGCTGCGTTGGCGATCGAAAACGCTCGACTGCACGAACAGGCGCAGCAGGCCGCCGCGCAGGAAGAGCGCAACCGGCTCGCACGCGAGCTGCACGACGCCGTTACACAGACCCTGTTTTCCGCGAGCCTGATCGCCGACGTGCTGCCTACCCTGTCGGAGCACCAGCCTGAGGAGCTCGCCCCGCGGCTGGAGGACTTGCGCCGTTTGACGCGCGGGGCCCTGGCCGAAATGCGGACGCTCCTGTTCGAGCTCCGGCCCACTGCCTTGAAAGAGACGCCGCTGGCTGACCTGCTGCGGCAACTTGTGGAGGCGAGCATGGCTCGCGACGCGGTCAACAATCGACTCACGGTTCAGGGCGAGGCGCGGACGATTCCAACTGACGTGAAGGTCGCGCTATACAGGCTGGCGCAGGAAGCGCTGAACAACATCAGCAAGCACGCCCGGGCGCGCAACGCCGAGGTACGGCTCGTCTGGGCTCGTGAGCACCTCTGCCTGGAGATAGCTGACGATGGCCGTGGATTCGACCCTGCCGCGATTCCGCCAGGGCATCTGGGCATCGGCTTCATGAACGAACGCGCCGCGGCGATCAGCGCGTCGCTGCGCATCGACACCGCCCGCGACACCGGCACGACCGTCACGATCCGCTGGCCCGACGGGCGCTGCTAACGGGGGTCAACCCTCACCCGTACTAAGGGGATTCAAGGGGCTTCGCCCCTTGGACCCTCTCGGAGAGAATCTGCATCACGTTCGCTCCAAGAATTCGGTCCAGGTCGACGCTCGGCAACCAGCCTTCAGTGGCGAAGCGCAAATACTCGAGCGACTGACGGTACGTGCAGTTCCGCTCGACATTGGGCATATCCGACCCCCACACCAGACGTTCGCCGCCGACGTGCTGATGCAGCGTCTGGAGCGCCGGCCGCAGCTCCGCGAATGGATACTCGTGAGTCCGCCCCCAATGAATCGGATACAGGATCTCCACCATGAACTGATCGCGCCGAAGCAGCTCTTCGACGGCCGGCGGCATCCGCTCCAGCAGCTCGGGCGCGAAGCCGTGCGTCCACACGCCCCGAATTTCAGGCCATCGTTCCGCCCACCGGTTCAGCCGTTCGATCTCACGTAACAAGTCGGCCTGGCTATTCGGATCGGGGATGCCAACGATCTCCCAGAACACCGGAATGCCGAGATCGCGCACGCTCTCCCAGAACACGTCGAACGCCCGATCGTCCAGCCCGCGCGCATACCCGGTCTTGATCAACGCGCGATTCGCGTAATACAGCCCACGTAAACTTTGCTCCCGCACCGCTCGACGCAAGCCCGTGATCTCTGCATCAGTGTAAGCGTTGACCTCATCTACGTCGGCCAAGCCGATGAAGCGATCGGGATATGTCTGGACTGCTGCCGCGAAGTAATCGTTCAGACGACCGTACAGGCGGGCGTTCTGGAGCACCGCTCGATCCACGCCCGCCCGCGCCATCTGCTGGAGCATGAAGTCTGGCGGGCTCTCCATCGACTGCAAGCTTGGTGGAAAAAACTGCAGGTACAGGTCTTCGTTGTCGCAGGTCCATTCGAATCGACCAAAGCGACCTGCTCGAAAGTTCACCTCGCGAAGGCTGGAGAGACTGTCCAGGCGCCCATCGTGCAGCGTTCGCTGATTGACCTGGACGTGATCCCGCAGCCGTCTGACGGGCTCCCCGTGCGTCGCCATATACAACTGCAGGAACTGGCGATGTTCTGCGTCGCTCGGGAAGCCGGATGCGCCGCCCAGGTACGGAAAGATGTGCACGTGCGAGTCGACCACGGTCCCCATGCGCGGAGAGAGTACCCTGACCGGGTGCTCCAGACGCAGACCCTCGAGCGGCTCACGCGGCCGCTGCAGCCGGATGAGATTCGCCAGCGGTATGTTGCCGCCAGAGTGCCGCGGGTTCCGCTGGCGCTATTACCAACGCCGCTGCACGACGCGCCGCGGCTTGCAAGCGAACTGGGCATCGGCCGGCTACTCATCAAGCGCGACGACCTGACCGGGCTGGCGTTCGGCGGCAACAAAGCGCGCAACCTGGAGTTCCGGATGGCCGAAGCTGTTGAACAGGGCGCCGACGTCTTCATCGCTGGACTCGAAGCGCAGTCGAACTCCGCCCGCATGAGCACGGCGGCGGCCAATCTGCTCGGCATGCGCACAATCCTGCTGCTGCGCGAGGAACCAGATATCGAGTGGCAGGGCAACCTCCTCGTCGACCGGCTGCTTGGGGCCGAAGTGCGGTTCGTCAAGACCAGCGGCCGTGCGACGGCGAGCGCGGACATGGACCGCGCGTTGCGTGACACGGCCGAAGAAGTCCGGCGAGCGGGTCAGCGGCCATATGTGATGAATCACTCCGGAGCGTTCGCCGTCGGCTCGGCACTAGCCTATCTGTTGTGCAGCCTGGAAATTCTCGAACAGGCAGCCGAGTTAGGCGCCGACCCGACGCACCTGTACATGTGCTCCGGCAACAAAGGCCATGCTGGATTGATTCTTGGTCGAAAACTCCTCGGGCGTGCGTATCACACCATCGCCATCAGTCAGCACTACGCCGACGACCGGATTTCGGGCGCCATTGATGGCGCGCGTACCGCATTGGCGATGTTGGGTTGGGAGATGGATCTCGAACCATCCGACGTCGAGAGCTATGACGGTTACGTGGAGACCGCATACGGAAAACCGAGTCCGCGCGGGCTTGCGGCGATGCGTCTGGCAGCCAGAACGGAAGGCCTGATGCTGGACCCCATCTACACGGGCAAAGCCATGGCGGGGCTGATTGATCATGCTCGCCACGGCTTGCTCGACAAACAGAGCACGGTGGTGTTCATTCATACCGGCGGACTCCCGGCGATGTTC
>JAFAPL010000586.1 GCA_019247135.1 Chloroflexota bacterium
TCCGTGCCTGATTGCGTTCACCTCCGGGACGACCGGCACGCCGAAAGGCGCAGTGCATACCCACCGCGACGTTCTCGCGATCTGCGATACGTTTTCCCAACACCTTCTCTCCCCAGTGGCCGACGACGTGTTCACCGGGAGCCCGCCGCTCGCGTTCACGTACGGGCTAGGTGGATTGTTGACGTTTCCCTTCCGCGCCGGCGCGGCAACCGCGCTAGTCGAGACCGTCACTCCAGCAGCCATGCTCGACTGCATGCAGCAAGCTGGTGTGACCGCTCTGTTTACGTCGCCGACGATGTACCGCGCCATGCTGGACCTGCTGCGCGAGCGACCCGTACAAGACTCCCTGCGTGTGTGCGTCTCAGCCGGCGAGCCGCTGCCTCTCGCAACATTCGAAGCGTGGCGCGAAGTGACCGGCAAGTCCATCGTCGACGGCATCGGATCAACCGAGATGCTCCACATCTTCATCTCGGCCTCCGGTTCGGATATCGTGCCCGGCGCGACTGGTAAGGTGGTGCCGGGCTACGAAGCCCGTATTTTGGACGATTCCGGCAAGCCAGTTTCAGACGGGAAAATTGGCCGACTCGCCGTGCGCGGGCCGACCGGGTGCCGTTACCTGGCCGATCCGGACCGTCAGAGGCAGTACGTCCGCGACGGTTGGAATTTTACCGGTGATGCGTACATTCGCGACGCGCGAGGCTACTTCTGGTTCCAGGCGCGCGCCGACGACATGATCATTTCCTCCGGCTACAATATCGCCGGACCGGAGATCGAGAACGTCCTGCTGGAGCATCCGAAAGTGAAAGAGTGCGGAGTAGTCGCTGCTCCTGATCCAGCTCGCGGACACGTCGTGAAAGCGTACATCGTGTTGCGCGACGCGGCTGATGCGACGCCGGCCACGGTCGAGGAGCTGCAGAACTTCGTCAAGAGCGAAATCGCGCCCTACAAATATCCGCGCTCGATTGAGTTTGTGGATAGCTTGCCGCGCACCGAGACCGGCAAACTGCAGCGCTTCAAACTCCGCCAGGTGGCAGCAGCGGACGTGCGCGACTGATGGCCGCATTCCGCGGCGCCGCCAGGCGCAGGAGCGTGCCTCGCGCGCCAGCCGACACCGTGCTCACCAACGCTCATGTCATGACCATGGATCCAACGCAAGCTGAGGCGGAAGCGGTTGCGATCAAGGATGGCCTCGTTCTCGGTGTCGGGTCCGCCGATGACGTGCGCGGTCTCGCTGACCCAGCGACGCGTGTGCACGACTTGCAAGGTCGATCTCTCGTGCCCGGATTTCACGATTCGCACAATCACATGCTGGCCACGGCGCAGAGCCGCACACTCGTAGATCTGTCGCAGGCGCACACGGTCGCGGACGTCATCGATCGGCTGCGACAGCGCGCCGCGATGACACCGCACGGCGAATGGGTGCTGACGAGCGGCCGCTGGCACGAAACGCAACTGGACGAGAAGCGCTTCCCGCGGCGCCAGGAGCTGGATATGGCGCTGCCGGATCATCCGGTGATGATCCAGCGCGGCGGACACAATGTGGTCGTCAACAGCCGTGCGCTCGAACGCGCCGGCATCGGCGAAGACGTGACCAACCCTGACGGCGGTACATTCGTCCGCGACACTACCACCGGCCAGCTGAATGGACACGTGATCGATACCGCCATGCAGCCGGTACGTGCAGTTTTGCCCAGGCCCTCGCAAACCGAACTGGAGTCCGCCCTCACGGCACTTCAGAAGGAGTACAACGCCGCGGGCATCACGAGCGTGCTCGAGCCCGGCCTCGAACCACATGAGATGGACGCCTTCCGTGCCCTGCGGAGTCGCAACGAGCTGACGGTACGCGTGACCATGATGTGGCGGCTGCGGCCCGGCTTTAGCGGCCAGTCGCTCCAGTCGACACTCGACGCACTACGCGGCGGTGGTGTGACCATAGAGTCTGACGACGAATGGCTCCGGACCACGGGCCTGAAGCTCGGAATGGATGGTGGCGTCGAAGCCGGCTTCTACCGCGAACCGTACGCCAATCCAGATGACGCGGCCCACCCCTGCGGATTGCCACTGATCTCGCCCGACAACTTCCGAGCGGTTTGTGTGCTCGCCGCCCAGCGCGGTTGGCAAGTCGGCACGCACTGTGTCGGCGACGCTGGCATCGATCGTGTTCTCGACGGCTACGCAGCCGCCCATGCGGAGGTCGGCATCGACGGACTGCGCTGGACCTTGATTCACATGATGTACGCACGTGAGGATCACTGGGAGCGCGCCAACCGGCTCGGCCTTGTTGTGACGGCACAGCAACCACTTCAGTACACGCTGGCGGACGGATTCCGACGCTACATCGGACCTGACCGGGCGCGCGACATCGAGCCGCTTCGGATGTATCTGGAGCGGAGCACCCAGCCGGTCGGCGGCGGCTCTGATAGTCCGGTGACGCCGTTCGAGCCGTTGCTCGGCATCTGGAGCTCTTTCACTCGCGAGACGGATCGTGCTGGGGTCCAGGGCCCGGAATGGGCCGTCGGTATCGATGACGCACTCAGGATGTACACCTACGGCAGTGCCTGGTGTGCGTTCGAGGAGGAAGTGAAGGGCTCGATCGCACCCGGCAAATTCGCGGACTTTGTCGTGCTCGATCGCGATCCGCGGCGGGTTGAGGCGGCTGCGCTGCGTGAGCTGCGCGTGCTGCGCACGTACGTTGCGGGCCGCGTTGTACACGACGCGCTCTAGCGGCATGCCCACGGCGATTTCTTCCGAGCCATCAATCACGTCGCGGGCTGCCGCTGGTGAAGACAGGTTGTTCAACGTTGCAAGTTGAGAACTCCGGCTGGTGGGGCGACAGCCCGCATGCATATCTGTGCTCGTTACGCATTCGCGGAGCCGAGCGCGGTCGCAGCATCGCAGCGGAGGCACTGGTGCTGCCAGGTTGTTCAACTTCGCAAGTTGAGAACTCGGCTGGCCGAGCGACAGCCCGCATGAATATATCTGTGCTCATTCTGCATTCGCGGAGCCGAGCGCGGTCGCGGCATCGCAGCGGAGGCAGTGGTGCTGCCAGGTTGTTCAACTTCGCGAGTTGAGAACTCCAGCTGGTGGAGCGACAGCCCGCATGAATATATCTGGGCTCATGCTGCATTCGCGGAGCCGAGCGCGGTCGCAGCATCGCGCAGCGCCGGCACGGGTGAGCGGACCAGAACAGCCACCGCAAGCAGCGTCACGAGCGCCGTCGCCAGCAGCGCGACACGTAAGCCCGCAACTTCACCAATCCAGCCCGCCAGCAACGCTCCGACCGACCCCAGGCCCACTCCGACAAAGCTCGTGGCGGCAGAGACGCGTCCAAGCATGTGTTCGGGCGTGCCCGACTGACGCAGGCTGTTCGCATTCACGTCCCACAGCGGAGCGATGAAACCAAACAGCAGCTGCGAAGATCCGAGGCACAGGACGGCGACGAGTGGCGATCCGCCAGCGCACACCAGGAGCACTCGACTCAGGAACTCACCGGTCAGCGAGAACACCATGGTGGGTCCCAATCCGAAACGTCGAGCGATGCGGCCGGCGAGTACGGCGCCGACCAGCGTGGCCGGCCCAACCATTCCCAGAGCGACGCCAAGCACGGCTGGCGAGAGGCCCAGGTCGCGGGTGGCGAACACGACAATGACCGCCTGGACACCGAACCACGCGAGGTTGGCAAGTCCGATGCACACCGCCAGGCGGAACAGGACCGGTTGTCCGTATAGCCAGGCCAGACCCTGGGCGACCTCGTGCAAGATGCTCGTGCGCTCGTGTCTCGTCGTTTGCGGCTCGTGTAAACGGATGCGTGTCGTACAGACGGAGGAGAAGATGAAGCTCGCCGCGTCCACCACGAGGGCCAACGGTGCGGACAGGACCTGGACGAGTACACCGGCGATCGACGGTCCGGCAATCTGAGCTACTGAGAAGCTCACGATCATCTGGCTGTTGGCGTCGATCAACTTGTCGCGTCCGACCAGTGCGGGCAGCATTGCCGAGACGCTCGTTCGACGGCAGATGCTGCACGTGCCCGCCAGGAAGGTGGCGACGTAGAGATGCTCCAGTCGCAGGCTTCCCAGCAGGGCCGCGGCAGGGACGGACGCGATAATCGCGGCGCTCAGCAGGTCAGCCACGATGGCGGTGCGCCGACGCGGGAGGCGGTCGACCAACGCGCCGATGAACAGCCCGAACACGACCACGGGAGCGACGCCCAGAGCGGTGAGGAGGCCGGTTTCGGCAGGTCCGGCGCCGAAGATGAGCACCGCCGTGAGCGGCAACGCCAGGAGGGTGACCTGGCTGCCTGCAGCGGAGACGGAGCTACCGATCCAGAGCTTTCTGAACTCGGTATGGCTGGCGAGAAGACCTGCGAACCGCACGTAGCGAGAGGCTAACCGCTGGGCGTGGCGTTACACCGTGCAGCCGCCCGCACCGAGTAGCCTGAACGTGGTGGCAGGTATCGCGGCGCGTCCGGACTTCGCTGCGGCCAGCGCTGAAGCGCGGCAGCAGACGAGTGCGCCCAGTGGAAACGCCGTTGGCGCGGGGATGATCTCGTTGGCGCACGCTGTGAACGACAGCTACGCGTACATCCTGCCGCCACTGCTGCCGGTACTGCTCGCCCAGGCGGGCCTGACGCTGGGCATGGGCGCGGCGCTGGTCGCCATCCAGCAGCTCGCGTCGGCCGTGTTGCAGCCGCTGTTTGGCCACTGGGCGGACCGCTCTGGCGAAGGCCGCTGGATGGGTTGGGTCGGCGTCATGCTGTCTGGCTGTGGCGCGGCCGTGCTGGGCATTGCGCCAGGCTTCGCCGGTCTCGCGGTCGCCATGCTTGCGACAGGCATCGGGTCGGCGCTGTTTCATCCGGTCAGTGCTGCCCTCGTGGCGCAGGCTGCGCCGCCTGCTCGGCGGGGGTTCTGGATGAGCGCCTACATCAGCGCGGGCAACGTCGGCCTGGGCATCGGACCGTTGCTGGTGGGCCTCGTTCTGGTCGGGGGAAGTGTCCGCGGGACGTGGCTCCTGGCGCTGCCGGCGCTCGCGTCGTCGGCACTGGTGTGGTGGCTGGCGCCCGCGCGACCGGGCCGTCGCGGTGCGCTCCACGCCTCCCTGCTGAGCGTCCTGCTCAACAACTGGCGCGTGCTGGCCAGCCTGATCGCCGTTGTGGCATTGAGAAGCTGGGCGTCGACCACGTTGATCACGTTCTTACCGACGCTGGCAACCGAGCGCGGCGCCGACCCGACGCAAGCCGCGCAGGTGCTCACCGTGTTTTTGATCTCGGGCGCGATCGGCGGGTTTGCCGGTGGCGCGGCGGCCGACAGGATCGGTCGCGACCAGGTCGTCATTGGCTCGTTGCTGTTGAGCGTTCCATTCGGCGTGCTGCTGGCGCTGTACGGCGAATACGGCGCGATCTTCTGGCTAGCGGCGGCCGCGTGCGGCTTCTTTCTCAATGGATCATGGATCTCGTTGACGGTTCGCGGTCAGGAGAGCGTGCCTGGCAGCATCGCCATGATGAGTGGACTGATGCTTGGGCTGTCGGTTGGGCTGGGCGGAGTGGCGGTGACGCCGTTCGGGTTGATCGCGGAGCACTTCGGGCTACCGGTGGTGATCGCGGTGACGTCGGTGCTGCCGATTCTCGGGGCGTTGATGATGCATTTCGTGCCGCGCCCCGCCGCCGGCGCGCGCTAGTTCCTTGGTGGCCCCCCTTCTTCGGCCGGCGGCATGCTAGGAGCTGACGCTCGAGATGAACTCGTCTTTGCCGGCCTGGGCGCTGTTGTCGTT
>JAFAPL010000682.1 GCA_019247135.1 Chloroflexota bacterium
AAAACCGTCATTCCGCGCGCCGCATCCTGGCACCGCAGCAGCCGCGCCCAGTCCGGGACGGGTAAACCGGCGCCGTGCCGGTCGTGCTAATGGAGAGTGTTCAGGTTGTTTGTGCGAGCGCGGCTCCGGTGTCCGGGCCGGGGACGACAGGCACGATCTCAAAGTCAATCAGATCGGACCATTCGGCAGGCCAGCACTGCAATAGCGTGATATCGTCGCATTCCATGATCTGGAAGCAGCGGCCAAGATCCGCGTTGACCCAGCTACCGACGAAGCTGATGCCGTCGGGCATCAATCGCCCCTTCTCGCGGAAACGGCTGTAGACGGCCTTCGCGTTCTGATCCCGAAACCGCTCGATGACCATGAACAGCATCCTCTCCTCCGTCCGCTGTGGGTTGTCGTCGCCACCATCCGTGTCGCCTCACCTAGCAATCGTCTCGTCAAACAGCCGATACAGCGCATCGCCAACCCGCGACCACGTCGTCAACGTGCCTCTCATCGAGAAGCCCCCAGCCGCACTAGCTCCACGAGGTCGAAATCCGCGACCTCTATTGCGACTGTGCGGCAGTGGCGTTTGCGGCGTGCTCGATGTCGACGCATCCGCTCCGCGGCCTCTCCGCCGTCCCGATATATAGCGCGGCTGGCGCACCTCGCTCCTCGTAACGATCTCGTTGATCCGGCGCACCAAGAGCGCCGCAATCGGGCGCTCTTGGCTTCAGCCGTGTACGCTTTAGCGGCGCGCGCTAGCCGGCGCGTTTCGCGATGCGCCACACGACATCGGGGTCGTCACGGGTATCGTACTGGACGACTTCCAGTCCAAACGCTGCCAGTTGATCGTCAATCACCTCAAGCACATCGTTCGTGTGCTCCTTCCACCACATCACGCCGACGCCTTCGTCAGTGGGCATCTTCCAGGATCTCGCGAGCACGGCTTCGCCGTCATCCTGCTCGAACTTCTCTTCGTCCTCGTTCCAAACCATTTCGACCATACGCATTTCTGACGGTTCTCCTACTTCCTCAAACCTGCGGCGGCCAACACGACCGTCGCTCACAGCACCGGCTGCGGTTTTGCATACAGCCTGCGCTGTTCGTGCTGCACCAGGCTCGCTAAACCGCCCGGTGCTAATGGTGTTCAGTTCACAAAGGGCAGCGGTGGCTCGTCCTCGGTCACGACTACGTCCGACACCGCCCCACCCACTGTTCCTGCGCGTACCGCGGCATGCAGATGCTCAAGGACCGCATGCAGGTCGGCGTGCTTTGCGACGGCCAGGAAGTCGCCGAGCTCGCTGCCAAGGCGCTTCAGTAAGATGTTCGCCGCCGCGGCCGTGCAGTAGGTTCGCACCGCCGCTTCTCCGCCCCACTCGCGCTGGCGTAGCTGCTCCTTGACATGGTCGATGCCCAGTTTGTGACGTGGCTTGGACGCGGTGGCCTCGCGCTTCACGATCCATGTCGCGGCGCCGGAATCCTCGACCTGCAGGCGCCCAATGGTGTCGCCGACAGGTACGGCGGGTATCTTGTGCCTGTTCATAAATCCTCTCGTTAAACTGAACGCCAGCGCAGCGCGCGACCGTCTGCCGCCGAAGTGCCCTACATCGTCACCATGTTGATGCACGCCAGTTCCGGTGTCGTGCGGACCTCGTCCAGGAAGAAGTAGCACTCGCATCTGCGGTACACGCCGGAGCGACGGGACGTACACTCAAACTGTACGTCGTAGTGGCGGTCGTCCTTGCCGGTGACACGCGCCGGCAGCGCCGTCTCCCCATCCAGCGACACCCATGCCTCGGCGCCGATCTCGATGTCCTCAGCCGTGCGATCTCGCCAATGCAGGGGCTTCACCCCGCTTACCTTCACGCCCTTTCTCATTTCTTGTTCTCCTGTTCGTTTACCCGGTTTCTTGTCCCCATCTCGGTCGCCGCCCACTGGGTGCGCCGGACAGCCGGACAGACAGGACACCCCTAAAGGGGGATGTCCGGTCCTGTCCGGGTGACTGTTGGCTGGTACCGCCCGGACAAACCGGACAATGTCCGGCTTATGTCCGGTCCGTCCGGGTCTACAGCACCGGCCAAACCCACTCGCCCCATTTCCCGACTACGCCCGCTCCCACTAGCGTCTCTGCCGCGCGCTTGAATGCCTTCCGCTTGGAATCCTGGTTTTCGCTGTCGCTCACCTGGCCCTGGTAGCAGCAGTCCCGCCAGTAGCTCTCGCGCACGCACCGCACCTTGTTCGGAATGTGGTCGTCCGCCGGCGGGGTCTGGCCGTGCCGCGCCACGGCGTCGACCAGCAACACCAGCGCACGCTTTGGGGCAGCCCCCAAGCGCGCCTTCGATGTACCGTTAGCGCCGTCAGGCTGATCGGCGGCTTCGACAACGCAGCTTGTGACAGGGCGGTCGTTCTGGTCGCGCCCCAGTTCGACCGAGCGCATCCGGTAGTTAATGCGCCCCATCGTCGGCAACTCGCGCTGCTTGGTGACGGTTGCCGTCGAGATGCCCGTCGCATTGTCGCGGGTGACGGTAATCTCCGTATCGACCGCGGCGTGAAACAGTGAATGGCCGCGGGCGCCGCGCGAAGCATCCTTGCCGAGGTGGTGCACGATAAGGACGTGCGCGCCGGTCATCTCGCGCAGCTTGTCCATGTTGCCAACGAACGCGCCCATGTCGGCGGACCCGTTCTCGTCGCCGCCGGCCATGGCGCGGCTGAGGGTGTCGACGATGATGAGACCGACGGGGACGCCAAGTTCAGCGCTCTTGCTGTCTATGGCGTCCAGCACTGGATATAGACCATTCGACGCCATGTCTTCGCGCAGATTGACGGGTGACACGATCGCGCCGAATGGCAGGTCGGCGGGGATGTCAGGGTAATGCTTCTTGTAAGCGACGACGCGGTTCTCGATACCGCGGCCCGCTTCCGCCGCGATGTAGATGACCGCCCTCTGGCTTGTGGGGCGGTCGAACCAGGTGCGCCCACCAGCGAGGTGGAGTGCCATGTCGATGACGAGGAATGTCTTGCCCGTACCGCTGGCGCCGACCACCGCGCTCATCTCGCGCTCGTTCAGCAGGTCTCCGACAATCGTGCGGTCCTCGATGCGTGCTTGCATGTCGCGGAAGAGGACGAGTTCGAGCGGTTTGAAGCCTGGCGTCGGCTGCTGGGTGGCGACGGTCTCGGGCAGGTAGTCCTTCACGGTATACCCGAGGGCCAGATCCTTCGCGAAGTCATCATCGGATTTCGGCAGGACGACGAACGCCTGGATGCCGGCGGCCAGCGCGCGCTGATACAGATCCCAGGCCGCCTTTTCGCCGTCCTTGCCCTTGTCGGCGAAGATCGTCAGCTGCTTCAGGCCGGGCGGAAAGATGAAGAACCGAACACCGCCAGCCGACAACCCCGCCCAAACCGGGATACCGAACATCTTCCCCGCGGCAAGGCTCGTCTCAATGCCCTCGGCGATTCCCAACACGCCGTCTTCGCGCATGGTTGCCAGCATCGCGACGCCGCCGGCGCACGGACCGAGCTCCATCTTTGGCTTGGGCACGTCGGCTTTGCCGCTGCCGTCGTCGGTCAAATAGGTGCGGTGTATGCCGCCGA
>JAFAPL010000733.1 GCA_019247135.1 Chloroflexota bacterium
CAACGGCAAGCACTCTTGCAGCCCGGCCAAGCCGTTCCAAGCGCTCTCGGTCCCTCAACCAGTCAGGCAGCGCATCGGCGATGCTGTGCGCGTGGTCGTCGGGTAAGACAAGTTGCGGGTCGAGCGCGCGCAGCAGCTCCGGCGTTCCACCGCCTGGCGTGCCAAGGACAGGCGTACCGCACGCGAGCGATTCCAAAATGGCCAGGGACAGGTTCTCGAACGCGCTGCTGCACACCTGCAGATCGGCCGCCTGCATGTACGCGCGGAGTCGCGGTGGATCGCAGTAGCCCGCCAGACTGATTCGCTGCTGCATTCCGTAGGTTGCGATCAGATGCTCGAGGCGTCGACGCTCAGGTCCATCGCCCGCGATCACCAGGTGGCCGGGCATGCCTCGCGCGCCCGCCACGGCGAAGCCCGTGATCAGCCGGTCGAACTGCTTCACGCGCGCGAGACGGCCGACACCCAGCACGATCGGCTGGTCCGTCGGCAGCTCCATCTGCTGGCGCAGCTCAGCCTTTGATGGTGCGGGGCAGAAATAGCCCGTATCGACGCCCGTCGGCACGACACGTACGCGAGGTGCGGCGGACGGCATTCGTGCAGTGATCTGCCGCCGCGAGAAGTCGCTGACCGCGACGATCCGCGCACTCATGCCGAAAACGCGCCGCTCGACAGCGGCCATATACGCCCGCAAGGCCTTGCGCGCAAGTGCGCGCGCCTCGACCCACTCCGAATAGAACTCCGAGTGAAACAGGAACACGAGCGGAACGCGCGGGACCACCTTTGCCCATCCGAGCGCGAGCGCCGCGTCATAGGACCCCGCGATCGCGACAGCATGGCCGCGCTGGTCGCGCCGCGCCGCTGTCGTCGCCGCGAGGAGATTCGTGAAGTGGCTGATGGCTGGATGAGGTCGCCACACCGGATACAGCCGGTACTGCACGTTGGGCAGAGGCGGAAACGGGCTGCGCAAGCGCGGGGTCGCCACCGTGACCAGGTGGCCGCGTTCTCCAAGACGTCGGATCGTCTCCCACGGGTACCGATTTCCGCCAAGGTCTTGCGGCAGAAACAGGTTGCGGGCGAACAGGATCGGCGACTTCACACCGCGGCCTTGCGGGCAATCTGCCGCAATGCCCGAACGCGCTGCCGACCGAGGGACAGGCGGGCGACACCGCCCCAGACGCGCGCGTCGCCGAGTAATGCGGGCCAGGTCGCGATGGCACGGGTGAGCCAGGCAAGGCTGCGTACACGTCGGCCGTTGCCATAAGCATTCAGCGCGATCGTCACGTACATACAGGCGCGGATGTAGTTGGCGCGTCGTCCCGCGCGTCGGCTGACCTGCGGATCCGCCAACGCGTGCCGGACCGCCGCGAGCATGGCGCGTTCCATGTATGACGGGTCTGCCAGCATGTGCTGGGTGTGGACGCGGACGCAGGTGCGCGTCTGGTCGACGAATCCAACCGGCCCGCGCGCCGCCAGTCGCATCCATAGCTCCCAGTCGGCGCTGCCGGATAGGTCGAGATCCTCGGCGAAGCCGCCACACGCTCGGAATGCGGACGCGCGAACCGCGACGCTGCTCATCGGCATGAACGCTTCGCGCGCGAGGTGCCAGAAGACGTCGCCTTCGAACACTGGCAACTGCCGTACGCCAAGGTTTCGTCCGTCGAGATCGACGTTTGCGGCACGTGAATACACCAGCGCTGGCGCATCCGGCTGTTCGAAACGGGCCACGTCATTGGCGAGCTTGTCGGGCAACCAGAAATCGTCGTCGTCCACGAAGGCGAGGTACACACCGTTGGCGTGCCGTGCGCCAAGGTTGCGCGCGGCAGCCTCGCGCCGGTTAGGCTGCCGCAGGTATCGGACACTCGGGAACGTTCTCACGACTTCTGGTGTGTTGTCCGTCGACTCGTCGTCGACGACGATCACCTCCACGTCGCCGCCCGGCAGCCGTTGGGCAAGCGCGCCACGGATCGCTTCGACCACCAGCCGCGCACGGTTGTGTGTCGGAATAATCGCGCTGACGAGCACGCT
Source organism: Chloroflexota bacterium (assembly GCA_019247135.1). Next base: position 2,026 of record JAFAPL010000733.1, read on the forward strand.
CATGTAGCGACCGCCACCAGCACGTGGCAGCTTCGCAAGTCGTCGGGCGTTGCACGCACGAAAAAGTAGTCGGTCTCGCCCGGATAAAAGGGGCGACCGCTGACCGTGCGCGCGACGCCATTTTTCATTTTGAATGGCAGCCGATTCAGCGCCTTCCAGGCGATCTCGCGTGGCTCCAGATGGCGGTCCAGCATCAAATACGGCACGTAGCGATAGGCGTCTGACGGCCGCTGCGCGTAGAGCTGAACATCCGAAAAGCACGCATGCAACAGATCGAGCAGCTCGTCGGCCGTGAACTCGCGCACGTGGAACGGATTCTGGTGCCGTTCGGGTGGCCCAAACGCGCGGTTGGGGGTGGACAGCACGAGGCGGCCGCCGGCCCGCAAGACGCGGCGCAGCTCGGCTACCAGGAACTCGGCGTTGGGGACGTGCTCCAGCGTCTCGAACGACGTCACGAGATCGATCGACCCGTCCGGCAGCGGCAAGCGTGCCGCGTCGGCGCGCACCAGCCGTGCGCCTCGATCGAGTCGCCGTGCCTCGTTGAGGGCATCGACGTCGAGGTCGACGCCAAAAGCGATTGATGCGACGCGGTCGAGCATTTGCAGGCCAAAGCCGGCGCCAGTGGCCACGTCGAGTACCCGATCGACGCGCGCGTATTGCAGCGCGAACCGATAGCGTGCTCGATGCTCGCCCCAGAGCTCCGAAGTCGGACGATTGGTCAGCCGCTCCTCGACCGTCACCGACGCAAGCCCAGACAGTCAAATAGCTGACTGAAACGCCGCTGCCATGTGTGCTCGCGCCTGGCTCTGTGAAAGCCGGCGCGGCGGATGCGCTCCGCCTCTTCCTCGTGCCGCACGTAGTACCGCGCTTTGTCCGTCAGCTCCGACGCGTCGGCATAGGTGATCACTTCCTCGCCAATCGAGAAATACTCGGCCAGCTCCTCTTGATGTTCTGTCATGTAGAACGCGCCGGACATCGGCGCTTCGAACTCTCGTAACCGCAGATGCGTTAGTCGTTTGTGGCTCAGATGCGAGTTGCCCGCCGTCGCGAAGCCCAGGCTGACGCGGCTCCTCGAAAACACCTTCACCAGGTCGCGCTGGAGCAGACGCGGACCGCCCCAACCGCGCGTATCGATCTCCGCGCGCGTGCCGGCTGGTCCGGCTGCCGCTCGCGGCCAGATCCAGCGTCGGCTGAACCGCTGGACGCCGTCGAGGCGTTCGTCTTCGTACAGCGCGACTGCAGCTTTCAGGTGGGCGAGATCGAAGCGCTTCCCGGACGACCAGCCGGCCCCCCAGGCACGCACGTCGAGCCCGCTCCGGCGGAGCCGATCCAGATGATCGGCGCGATCGGCGTAGCGCTGGCCCACGAACGTTACGTCGTATCTGCGCGCGTACGGGTACGGACGATAAAAGCGCGGGTTGGCGGCGAGCTGGATTCTCAACGGCCGCGCCCCAGCACTGAGAAAGTCCGACTGGGCCGCCAGTTCGGGCACGATGCACGCGTCGAAGCACGGCGCGATGTCGCGCACCAGGTCGAACTGGTGCACGTTGTTGCAGGAGAAATTGACCGTCGGCACGCCCGAGCGGCGGATCAAATCGATGGTCTCGGGATACACGACCGAGCCGTACAGGTAGCCGAAGAACAGATCGACTCCACCCGCGTCGACGGCCTCGCGGAACGCGTCGAGCAGCCGCTGATTGGTCATGGGCTTGCCGGCGGTCCACCACAGCGGGTCGGCATCGTCAGGCCAGCCGGGGAATTCGAACCGCACGAGCTCGTGGCCCATGTCCTCCAGCGAGTGCCGCAGATTGATGTCGACCCAGGCCGAACGCGGTACGGCGAAAAAGATCCTCATCTCATGCGCAGCGCGGCGTACAGCGCATCGGGTTCCCACTCCGGATGGGTGAGCGCGAGCGCGTCGACGAGCTGTTCGGCCGACAGGTCATTCGAGATGCTCGGTACCTGCGCGCTCGCCGTTCCTCCGTACACCCACGCGAGGTATTCCGGGAATGGCGAATTCGCTCGCACCCCATCGGCCGCGCCGAGTGCGTACGAGCTCAGCGCCTGGTCGACCGGCGGATTATCCAGTACGAGCCCGGGATGCGCCGGATCCCGTTCCACCGTCGCGGGTCGCGCCGCCGCAAACGGGTCGTCGGCGACCGGCCGTGGCTGCTGCTTTTGACCTGCCAGTGATGCGCGTGCCGCCTCGCAGAACCCTGCGTCTCCGGTAGAAGCGGCGCGGCGCAGCTGCCAATCGGCCATTGCAAGCTGCGCGATCGACGCCAGACGTGCCGCGTCGCCTTGCGCCTGAATGCGAATGCCGTCGCGCACCCGATCGCCAGTCGACACTTCGAGCGCCTGCGAAGGACCCGGACAGTTCGTCGCAAGGTCCTGGAGTCGGGCCCGTTCCGATGCGAGTTGTTGGTCGGCCACACCAAGCTGGTACGCCCGCGCCCCATCCGCGCGCTGCGCGTTCGAGAAGCGGAACATGACCAGCTCTTGCCGCAGCTCCTGCTGAGACCACAGGCCGCCGCTGGATGGCGACGGAGCGCACCCGACGCTCAGCGTCAGGCAGAGCAGACAGGCAGCAGCGCAGAGACCGGGCAGGCGCATCCGTCGGGCGAGGATAACGGAACGAGTACCATTCAGCGTCACGGTGTCTGTTCCTGGCCCCGAGGTCGACGAGCTGGATCGTCCGCCTGACTACGGTGACTATCGTCCAGCGCGGACGACGGCTGAAGGCGGCGCGACGATGCTGTTGAGCGGCGTTTTCCTGGCGGGGTCGGTGGTCGTCCTGGGACTGGCCGTGTACACGAAGCTGGCGGACGTGCGCACGTTCGGGCAGATCAGCAACCTGCTGACATTTGCCGTGGCGCTGTTGCTGATCGCCCTGTATCTGCTGGTCTGGGAGATCACGCTGCGCTTGATCGCGCGCTCCGACGACTAAGACTCGCCGCGCGGCCGCCGCACTCGCGGCGCTGGCCGGCTAAAGGCGGCCGAACAGCAGGGTGCGCTTGACGTCCTCGATGGCCTTCGTGATCTCGATATCGCGCGGACACGCGTCGGTGCAATTGAAGACCGTGCGACAGCGCCACACGCCGTTCTTGGTGTTCAAGATATTCAGCCGCTCCTCCGCGCCGTGATCGCGGCTGTCGAAGATGAAGCGATGCGCATTCACGATCGCCGCCGGGCCGACAAAGTCTTTGTTGGCCCAGAACGGCGGACACGACGTTGTGCAAGCTGCACAAAGAATGCACTTGGTGCCATCGTCGTACCGCGCGCGCTCCTCAGGCGACTGCAGACGCTCCCCCTCGGGCGGCGGATCGTCATTGACGAGATAGGGCGCAATGGACCGGTACTTCTCAAAGAAGGGTTCGAGGTCGACGACCAGGTCTTTGATCACCGTGAAGCCGAGCATCGGCTCGATGGTCAGATGATTCGGAAGGTCCTTCACGAGCACTTTGCACGCGAGCCGATTGCGACCGTTGATACGCATCGCGTCTGAGCCGCACACGCCGTGAGCGCAGCTACGCCGATACGTCAGCGTGCCATCTTGCTTCCACTTGATTTCGTTCAGCCCATCGAGCACGCGATCCGTCTGTTCGAGGTCGACCGTGTACTCCTCATAATGCGCCCGGTGGTCTTTTTCTGGATTGTAGCGCTGGATTTTGAACGTATAGTTCGGCATCAGTACACTCGCTCTTTCGGCTGAAAGCGTGTGATGGTCACGGCTTTGCTCGTCATACGCACGCCTTCAGGTTCCAGGTACGCCAGCGTGTGTTTGAGCCAGTTGACGTCGTCACGCTCGGGGAAATCTTCACGATAATGGCCGCCGCGACTTTCCTCGCGCGCGAGAGCGCCTGCGACCACCAGCTCGGCACAGTCGAGCATGTAGCCCAGCTCGATCGCCTCCATCAAATCGGTGTTGAATGTGTGGCCCTGGTCCTGAATTCTCGCCCTGGCGTAACGCTCCTTCAGATTGCGAATACCCTGCGCCGCCTGCTGCAAGCCCTGGCCGTTGCGCACGACGAACGCGTCGTTGAACATGAGGTCCTGCATCTCGGCACGAATCGCGCCGACGCTTTCCGTCCCGTTCGAGTGCAGCAGCCGATCCACGAGATCGCGAGCGTACGCGTCCGGATCAGGTGGTAGTGGTGGCAGATCAGTCCGGCGCATATATTCGGCCATCTGTTTGCCGCCGCGGCGTCCAAAAACGACGATGTCCACCAGGCTATTGGTACCGAGTCGATTGGCGCCGTGGATGCTGACGCACGCGCACTCACCAGCCGCGTAGAAGCCGGGCATGGGCGTGTTGTTCTCGTCGATGAGGACTTCGGCGTCGTAATTCGTCGGGATACCACCCATCGCATAGTGCGCTGTAGGGTGCGTTGGGATCAGATCGCGCTCGGGTTCGAGACCCTGGTACACGCGCATGAAGTCAGTGATGTCGGGGATCTTTTCGTCGAGAACTTTGCGGCCGAGGTGGCGCAGATCGAGGTGGACGTAGTCCTTGCCGCCGATGCCACGACCCTCCTTGATCTCCTGGAACATGCAGCGCGAGACGATGTCGCGCGGCGCCAGGTCCTTGAGGGTCGGCGCGTAGCGTTCCATGAAGCGCTCACCCTGATCGTTCAGCAGGATGCCGCCCTCGCCGCGCGCAGCCTCCGAAATCAGAATGCCTAGCCGATAGATGCCCGTCGGGTGGAACTGGAAGAACTCCATGTCCTCGAGTGGCACCCCGCGCCGTGCGGCCACGATCGGTCCATCACCGGTCAGCGCGAGCGCGTTGGAAGTGATCTTGAAGATGCGCCCGAAACCGCCCGTTCCAAAGAAGACTGCTTTCGAATGAAAGACGTGGATCTCGGAGTCGAGAAGATTGATAGCGACCACGCCGCAGCACTGTCCGTCCGAGTTCACGAGCAGGTCGATGACCATGAACTCGTTGAAGAACTGGACGTCGTTCTTGATCCCCTGCTGATACAGCGTCTGCAGGATCATGTGCCCGGTCCGGTCGGCCGCGTAGCAAGAGCGCATGACGGGCGCGGCGCCCCAGTTCTTGGTATGTCCGCCGAAACGGCGCTGACCGATCTTGCCTTCGGGCGTGCGCGAAAACGGCAGGCCCATGTGCTCGAGCTCGATGATCGTGTCAACCGCCTCGCGGCACATGACCTCCGCCGCGTCCTGGTCGACTAGGTAGTCGCCGCCCTTGACCGTGTCGTACATGTGCCATTCCCAGTGGTCCTCTTCCATGTTGCCGAGGGCAGCGCAGATGCCACCCTGGGCGGCACCGGTGTGGGACCGGGCGGGGTACAGCTTGCTCAAGACGGCGACGTTGCCCAGTTTCGAGCTCTGGAGCGCTGCCATGAGGCCGGCGCCGCCAGCGCCGACGATGACGGCATCGGTTCGGTGGATCATCAGCGCGTCCCCGGCATGAACGGGAACGAGACGATCGTCAGCGTCCCCAGGACCAGAAAGAATCCGAGAAAAACCCAGTTGGCCGTATGCGCGAACGCTCGCCAGCCGCGTTCGTGTACATAGTCGTCGATCAGCACTCGCAGGCCGTTCTGGCCATGCATGATCGCCAGGAACAGCAGCAGCCAGTCGTAGACGCGCCAGCCGATCGTCTGCCAACGGTCCGCGACGAACTCGTAATTGATCACGTCGACGTTGTTGATGATGTGCACCATCAAGAAATGCCCGAACACCAGGATCAGCATCAGCACGCCCGAGACGCGGAAGAAGTACCAGCTCCACAGCTCGAAATCACTGCCCGCCGGGCGAGCCATGCGTCGCTGATAGGCCACGCGGGTTGCCGTTCCGAGGCTCATCGGACGACCCCACCCGCTGGGAAGAAGGCCGCTCTCAGCATGATGAACGCGACTGGCACAAACAGGATGAGAAAGGCCGCCCAGACGAAGTACCACATCTGCCGCTGAACGCGTGTCGCATCCTGTATGAAGTCGATGGCGATGATGCGGATGCCATTGATTCCGTGATACAGGACGGCGCCGGCGAGGGCGACTTCGAGCACCCGAAAAAGGGGCAGACGGTACAGCGAAACGAAGGTTTCGTAGGCGGCGGGGCCGAAGCCGACCAGGCTCGTGTCGAGCACGTGCAGGAACAGGAAAAGGATGATGGCTACGCCGCTGACGCGGTGCAGCAACCAGGCCCAGTAGCCTTCGCGGCCGCGGTAGCTGAGCATAGGGTGGCTGACGCTCCCAATGGTGAATCACTCTTTAGGCTACGGCTGCGCCCAAAAAGACGTCCAAGAGAGGTTGCGCCTCACTACAATAGGTAACGCCTATCAAACCTGACGACTCACGAGTCACGGCTCACCAATCAAAACTCGACGGCACCGCCGACGACTCACGGCTCACCAATCAAGACTCGACGGGTCACCGCCCACGATCCTCACGTGTCACGTCTCACCAATCACACTCGACGGCTCACGATTCACCACTCCTCACCACTCACGCAT
>JAFAPL010000920.1 GCA_019247135.1 Chloroflexota bacterium
CGGTCGTCCGTGGGGTGCCTGGGGTGCGCGTGAGCCCCGGCCGGCGACCAGAAGTGAGCTACTCGGGGCCAAGAGGCGAGCAGCGGCTGCGCTGCCGGCTGATTGTTGGTGCTGACGGACGCCGCTCCGTCGTCCGCGAGCAAGCCGCCATACCGCTACACACGGCGCCGCCGACGCATCTCATCTCCGGCCTGCTGGTGGACGGCGCTCCGGAGTGGCCACAGGACAAATCCTCGTCGGGGACCCAGGGCGATGTGATGTTCCTGGTCTTGCCGCAAGGCGGGGACCGTCTTCGCGTGTACCTAGGTACGGCTCTTGACGGGAAGCATCGCTACGACGGTCGGTACGGAGCTCTGAACTTTCTGGCCGAATTCCAGCAATTGACATGCCTCCCCTGGGCTCCCGCGGTCGCGAATGCGCGGCCGATCGGGCCATGCGCGACTTTTCCCGGCGACGACACGTGGACGGAGGCTCCCGTCGCCACCGGCGTCGTGCTGATCGGGGATGCCGCTGGATACAACGACCCGATCATGGGTCAGGGGCTGGCGATCGCGCTGCGTGACGCGCGCGTGCTCAGCGAACTCCTGCTGGCCGAATCCGACTGGGACGCGAGCTGCCTGCGGCCGTATGCCGAGGAACGCGGGGAACGCATGCGGCGGCTCCGCCTGACCGCCGCGCTGTACGCCACCCTCCATTCCGACTTCACTCCTGGGGCCACACAGCGGCAGGCCAGGTTCTACGAACGCGCTCGTGCAGGCAGCGACCAAACCGTACGCCTGGCGCTGCTGGCCGCGGCCGCGGGACCCGAGAGGGTACCGGACGAAGTGTTCATGCCCGAAATCCGTGCCAACCTGCTCGGATAGTCTTCGTCACCGTCTCGAGTCGCACGTCACGTACGGCGCTTGCCCGAATTGCGAGCGTTGGCATGCGGTTGTGAGCAGCCACCAAGCCGACTCGCACTGCCGAGCTGGCGATCAGCGGACGCTCGATACCAGCTTCGCTGGTGACGGCGATCGGCTGGCGCATCCCCGACGCACGTGACGGCTTCTCAGGTCCACAGGCCCGTGCAGCAGCCGCTAAATGCAAGGTGGCACGAACTTCGGCCCGCTATGACCTATTTTTACGCGTATCTCGGCTCCACCCCTATAACAGCCCCGCCATGCCCGAGCGCGACTACAGCCACCGCGACGTGGTCGACAAGCTCGGCGTAAAAGCCGGTTTCGCCGTCGCGTTCGGCGATAACACCCAGGCGATCGATCCAGCGTTGCGCGCGCGCATCCTCGAGCGCACCGGCCGCCCCGCCGCCGAGCCCGAAGAGCTGGCGGACGTTGTACTCCTGGCCGCCGACGCCTCGACCGACGTCGCGGCGCTGCTGAAGCGCTGGCGCGCCCGCATCGAGCAGGACGGCGGCATCTGGCTCCTGACCGCCAAGCGCGGCCAGCCCGGCTACGTAGATCAACGCGAGCTGATCGAGGCCGGCCCCACCGCGGGCGTGGTCGACAACAAAGTCTGCAGCGTGGACGACCGCACCAGCGCCATGCGTTTCGTCATTCGAAAAACCGACCGCGTATAACCGATCGCGTATACTTTCTGCGCGCCGTTCCCCCCGTCGCCGCCGCTTGTCTACGTGACATGGCCCGTTCGTCTAGCGGCCCAGGACGCCACCCTCTCAAGGTGGAGATCGCGGGTTCGAATCCCGCACGGGTCACCCACTTCTGAACTCAAATCCGAGTTTCTTTCCGTCAACTCGGCTGTAGTTTGCGAGGTATTGCAGCAACCCACGGTCTGAAGTTCTGAACATCCTGGGTAATACCGCTCGCGATCACGCAGCGCCGTCGCGATGTGCGCCCGCGCTCGAGATCGGCGAGCCGATAGAACGTCAGCGGCTCCGCGGCCAACAGGCGCTCGTTCACGTCAGGGCAATCGAATTGCCAATGGAGTGGTCCCGGCCGTGGCGGTGTGCGCCATTCAGCAGCCGCTAACACTCCCGTCTGCGCACAACCGGCTTCGGGTCGTAGCTCAGGGCGTCGGCCAACTCCAGTTCTTCGGCGGATCGAAGTAGGCTGTCGAACGCCTCTTCGAAGGCGGGCAGGAAGTCCTCGAATGCCTCCACCTCACGTGCGCTGAGGCTCTTGACGGACTCCTGACCCAGTCCCGTTCGGTCGAAGCGGATGGACCCTTCGGTTCGCCAGTTCCGCCCATCATAACCGCCCGTGAGGACCCAGCTGACGATCTTGCCGTCATCGAATCCCACATCCACACTGACTACGACCTCAGGGCCGTACGGCCCGTCCTCGATGTCCAAGCGCCCATCAACGTGGGCAACGTGTGGTCGGGAACGGAGCGATCGCGTGAGTTGTTTCACGCGCCGCGTCGATGTCGCCAGGAGCCCCAGCAAGCGCGCGCCTTCGCTGTCCACGGGTCGCATACTAGCTCTCGCTTGGGACACGGCACCTCTGCGCGAGTGCCTTGAGCTCGTCGGGAGGCACATCGATCACGGAGACATGTCCAGGCGGATCCTCGTCGTACTCAACGCTGCCAGGCGGCAGCTGGCTTGCGTCGACTGTCACGTAGTCGTCTCCAGGCTGGAATACTGGCTGACCCTCAAAGACCGCTGTCAACGAATCCCAGAACGACAGCCGCCCCTCGTCTTGTGGGCGCGGCCGGAAGTTACCCGGGTTCGTACCGCCTTTTCGGTAGATAGGTCGGGGCGCCGATTCCGAGCAGTCCGGAGCCGGCTCCTGTGTCGCCTGGGGCGTCGAAGCGGTGGTGGTCGGGGTCGATGCCTGCTGGCCATCCTCTGCCGGGACGATCCCACCCACCATGCCGCACGTGGGCGAGGAATCCCCGTCCCCGCCGTCCGTGGCGATCGGCGTACAGTTCGGGTCGGGGGTCGATGCGGGTACGGGCGTGTCGGTCGCGAATGCCACGTCGCTCGAGGGCAGCGGCATGGGCGTGGCCGGTGGTACGGTCGGTATCTCGGTCGGCCCGACCACATCGCTCACAGGCGGTGTCGGCGTGGCCGTCGCAGCGGGCGCCGGGGTGGCCTCGCAGCCGGCCTCCGATGTAACGCAGGGCGCGCGTCCGTCAGTGTCCTGAAAAAACCCGAGGCTGCTGTCGTCGCCGTCCTGGGTCCAGTACACACGATGCGTGCGAGTGTTGACGACCAGGGGGCGTGACGGGACGACGTCATCTGGCGGAATCGAATGCGGCAGGTCGTAGCGCGCAATCTCGGCGAGTGTCGCTGTGGTGGCGTCCAGGACGACGAGGTGCTGGCCGTAGATCGCGTAGACGTGTTGAAGGTCGGGATCGACA
>JAFAPL010000923.1 GCA_019247135.1 Chloroflexota bacterium
GGATGTCCTTGGGACAAGCACTCGGGGAGCGCTTGGATCATAGGCCCTTGGGACGAGTATCACGACCGGCTCCGGTGCAGCTACGCGGCGGAACCGGACATCACTGTTATCGTGCAGCCTGACCTCACCAATCAACGCGTCACACCCCGGCCACCCGCCTGCAATGCCCGACCATCCACGCCAAGCCAGGAGAACAGCACGGATGAACAACTCACCGCATGTCGACCCGGCGGAGCGGAGCGCCGTGATGCGGCTCTTTTACCGCGACTGGCGTCCGACGCGTCTTGGGCGCTGGGTCAACCGAGTCCAGGGCTGGTTGTCTGGTCGCGGGCTGCCGCCACGGTTCATGGCCGCGCTGGAAGTGCGTGGCCGCGCATCCGGCCGTACACGCTCTGTCCCGGTGGTCATCGCAACCGTGGACGGCCATCACTACCTGGTTTCGATGCTCGGCGCGCAGTCCGATTGACGCCGCAGTGTTGTTGCGTGCCCACGCCTGTGATATCTTCGGCTCGGATGTTCTCCGAGCCTCCGAGTACCAACTTCACATCGGGTGCGCCTGAGACGGCGACGAGCGAGGTGACCTGCGCGGCCTGGTAGCTAAGCTCGTATTCCGTTCGCGTGCACCCATCACGACCTGTGAGGTCGGGTGGGTTTTTTGTGCCCTGAAGACCCGGGGATGTCCACAAAGAGAGCAGGTGAAAGGAGCCATGACAACGAGCGATTTACGTCCGCCGTCGGAACCTCCGGGTTCCAGACGACGTCGCGACGATTGCTCTCTTCGATCGGTAGCCGCCTGCGCGCACGTACCGGAAGCCACTCCGCCGGACTGACCTGATGGAGGACTCGCGAGCGTGCGCCTGAAGCACATCGCGAGGAGCACTCCAATGGTCAATGAACTGGACATCCGGACCCCGGCTGGAGGGGTTGTTGCCGCGGATGGCGGGACCACACTCCGCCCGTCCGCGGTACTCGACACGGCCCACTTGGGCGACATTCATGGCGCATTCGGCACCGTGCGCCAACACGACGTTGCGCCGCGCCGCTCGTGGCGGGCGCGGTTCCTCACGCTGCTGGCCATCATGGGTCCAGGCCTGATCGTGATGGTCGGCGACAACGATGCGGGTGGTGTCGCCACGTATGCACAGGCAGGCCAGAACTACGGCACGAGCTTGTTGTGGACGCTGCTGCTGCTCGTCCCGGTGCTCATTGTCAACCAGGAGATGTGTGTCCGCCTCGGCGCGGTCACCGGTGTCGGGCATGGGCGCCTGATCCTCGAGCGCTTCGGCAAGTTGTGGGGCGCGTTCTCGGTCGGCGACCTGTTCATCCTCAACTTCCTCACCCTGGTGACCGAATTCATCGGCATCAGCCTGGCGCTGGGCTACTTCGGCATCAGCCCGTTGGTATCAGTGCCCGTCGCTGCCGTTGCACTCATCGCGGTGACCGTAACCGGCAGCTTCCGCCGCTGGGAGCGGTTCATGTACGCGTTCATGATGCTGAACCTGGTCGCGATCCCACTGGCGTTGATCGTCCACCCCGACTTCGGCATGGTGGTGCACGACACGCTGGCGCCCGGTGTCCAGGGCGGCCTCGATGGCACAGCGCTGCTGCTGATCATCAGCATCGTCGGCACCACGGTGGCGCCGTGGCAACTGTTCTTCCAGCAGTCGAACGTCATCGACAAGCGCATCACCCCGCGCTGGATCAACTACGAGCGCTGGGACACCGTCATCGGCTCGCTGGTTACCGAGCTGGGTGCCGCGGCACTGTTGATCGCGGCGGCGTTCGGTTTCGCCGGAACCGAGCTGGCAGGGCAATTCAGCGATGCGGGCGCCGTGGCAGCCGGTCTGGCTCAGGTGGTCGGGCCGGCAGCGGGCTCGCTGTTCGCCGTCTTTCTGCTGGATGCCGGCATCATCGGCGCCGTGGCGGTGACACTCGCAACCAGCTACGCCTTCGGCGATGTCTTTGGCATGCGTCACTCGCTGCATCGCGGGGTGGCCGAGGCCAAGGGCTTCTACAGCATTTACGCCGCGCTCGTGGCGGCCGCGGCCGGCATCGTGCTGATCCCCAATGCGCCGCTAGGACTCATGACGATGGCCGTGCAGGCCCTGGCGGGCGTGCTGCTGCCGAGCGCAACGGTGTTCCTGCTGCTGCTGTGCAACGACCGCGACATCCTGGGGCCGTGGACCAACCCGCGCTGGCTGAACATCCTCGCGACCGTCATCGTTGGCGTCCTGCTGCTACTTTCGCTGGTGCTGGTGGTGACGACGCTGTTTCCCGATGTGGATGCAACCCTCGTGACCGCTGGTCTGGGAGGGGTGCTGACACTCGGCATGCTCGGCCTCGGCGTGCTCGAGATGCGCACGTTGCGCCGCGAAGATCCGCTGGCGGGACTCGCGCTTGATCGGAGCACCTGGCGCATGCCCCCGCTGGCGGAAGTGCCGCGCCCCGAATGGTCCACCAGCCGCAAGCTGGGCATGCTCGCGCTGCGCGGCTATTTGCTTGTCGCGGCCGCACTCCTGGTGGTGAAGGTCGTGCAGCTGGCGCTCGGCCAGCCCTAGTCGGCGATCTGCGACGGCGGCCGGCCGTGCCGACGCCGTCGCATCCCCGGGTTTCGAATGCGCCTCTGCGGTATGCTCCGTCACGCGCACCCATGATCCTCGAAGGCTTGCAGGTCGCGCCGGCTGAGTTCGAGCGGCGCACTGGCTGGTCCATCAAGCCACGAGGCGCTTGCAAAGGAGAGCGGTGCGTTCCGCTGCCTCCGCAGCAGGGCGCCTCACCGGATGCGCGCGTGCTGGCCGAGCGATTGGGAATGCCGCTCGTCCACGATGATGCAAGCGGGTTGTGGTGCCTCGGGCCTGAGGCGAGTGGTCGGGCGCTCACCAGCGTGGAGGCACCGGATCTCGCGCTACCAGACGTCGCCGGGCGCATGTTCCGCCTGGGCTCTTTGCGCGGGACGAAAGTCCTGCTGCTCGCCTGGGCCTCCTGGTGAGGCTGCCGTTTTCGACCTGCCCGTGTGGCAGGCGCTGCGGACCGAGCTCTACCCGCGCGGGCTGGAGATCGTGACCGTCGCTCTGGATACGGGCGGTGCGGACGCTGCCCGCCCGTGGATTGAGGCCGCGAGACCAGAGCACCCGTCGCTGATCGACCAGTCGCACGTCGTGGACGAACTGTTCGGCATCACCAACGTGCCAAGCTGTGTGTGGATCGACGAGGACGGCATCATCGTGCGGCCTCCCGAACCTGCGTTTCCCAAACGACCGTATTTTCTGGACCGCACGGTTCCCGCGGATGCCTCGCCTGCGTTGCGGGCGCGGCTGGAGCTTTCCAAGCAGATCCGCGTCGAGCCCGAGAAGTACGTGTCGGCGCTGCGCGACTGGGTGCGCGACGTCCAGCGGATCGGACCCGAACACTACTATCCGGCGCTCCAGTTGGACTGATGACCTCCACAGCCGTCCTCGTGACAGGCGCGACTGGCAACGTCGGTCACGAGGTCGTGCTCGAGCTTGCATCAGCGCGCGTCAGGGTGCGTGCCGCAAGCACCGATCCCGCGCGTGCACGCGCCTTGCTTGGATCAGACATCGAGATCCTTCCGTTCGCCTTTGGTCGGCCGGAGACGTATCGGGCCGCGTTCGAGGGCATGGATGGCTTGTTTCTCATGCGCCCGCCCGACGTTACGGACGTCCGTCGCCTCATCAATCCTGCGTTGCAAGTGGCAATCGAGACGGGCGTCCACCAGGTCGTATTCCTCTCGCTTCAGGGCGTCGAACGGAATCCGGTTGTCCCCCACCGGAGCATCGAGCGTGCACTGCTGGACTCTGGCCTGACGTATACGTTTCTGCGTGCGAGCTTCTTTATGCAGAACCTGAGCACGACGCAC
>JAFAPL010001032.1 GCA_019247135.1 Chloroflexota bacterium
GAAACCGCGCAACTACCTGAATTCCCGCGCCACATGACACAGCTTGCTACGCTGCTGGGCAGTGGCGCTTGCAATCACGATTTTTGGTGGCTCGCGTGTTCTGCCGGATTCAGCGGAGTACGCCGCCGCGCGCCAACTCGGCGAGAAGTTGGCGGAGCATGGTTTCGAGGTCGTTACCGGCGGCTACTCCGGCGTGATGGAGGCCGTCTCGCGCGGCGCCAAAGAGCGCGGCGGACGAGTCATCGGCGTCACCGTTGAAGTCGTCGCGCGTACCTTCGAACGCGTTCCGAACGAGTTCCTTGACCAGGAGGTCCAGACGGCCGCCCTCCTGGAACGCATCGATAAGCTGGTGGAGCTCGGCGACGCCTTCGTCGTTTTGCCGGGCGGCGCAGGCACGCTGGCCGAGCTCGGCATCGCCTGGAACCTGGCAATCTTCGGCGTCCTGCGCGACAAGCCACTGATCGTCGTTGGCGCTGGCTGGGAGCGCGTCCTGCGCACCATGATCGAGCACCTGCATACAGTGGAATCGGATCTGCGGTTCTTGCACCTGGTGCCCACCGTGGAAGCGGCGGTCAACACACTCACTGACCTGCTGCTGCCACGTGGTACAGATGGACACCAGCTGCATCGAACTGCCTGAGCACGGCGCGGCCTTTGAGGAAGTCGCGCGCTTGCTCGTCGGCGGCGGCCGACGCAGCAGGATCCTGCACGTTGTAGTCACGCACGTACCAGAACTCCTCCGCCTGGAGTGCATTCCGTTCTTCGTCGCCTGCGACAACGTCGGCGAATCCGCCACCGTCGTAGTACGCGACCGGATATTGCGTGAAGGGACTTGTGTGCACCACGACGGTTCCGGCGGGTGCCTGTGACAGCAGGGTCGCCGCTGCGCTGCGGAAGTCTGCTCGGCCGTAGAACGGATCACCGTACAGCGGCAGCAGGTTGATGCAGAGTTCGATGGCCACCGCGCATCCGACAGCAGCCCGAAGGGCGTTCGACGGCAACGCATCGATCCCGCGTGCGACCAGCAGCCAGAATGCTGGCAGCACGAACGCCACATAGCGCACGACGTACATCGGCGTGATCCACATCGAAATGGCGATGGGCACGCCCACCGTAGTGGCAAGCACCACGACCAACAGAAATGCCGACCGCTGTCGGAGGGCCGCCACGCTGGCCAGCACCAGCAACACGGGAATGCCCCAGCGCACGGCGCGATCGAGCACACTCATGCCCCAGCCATGCGCCGGCGGCGAATACGCAATCGCGGCGAAGTAGGTGTCGGCCAGGACGGTGCTTGACGGCGGTGCGATCCAGTAGTCGTCGCGAACCGCGCCGAGCTGGCCGAGCGCTGCTGGCAACCAGGGCGCGAACAGCACGCCAATCACCGCGAAGGCGACGATTGCTCGACGGGTGATGCCGCGTGTGACGATCACGTACAGCGCTTCACCGAGAACCAGGAAGACGGCGTAGTTGTGGGTGTACAGGGCTAGCGTCGTCACCAGCGCGTACCCCAGCCACCCGCGCCAGCTACGCGCGCGCCACAGCAGAAGGAGGGAACCGGTAGCCAGACACGTCAGCAGCCCGTAGCCGCGCGCCTCCTGCGCCAGATCGATGTGCCAGGCGCACAGCGCTGTGAACAGGCCACCTATCAGGCCGACGCGCGCGTTGAACAGCGCTCGACCGAGCAGCACGGTGAGCATCACGGCCACCGCGCTGAACACGGCCGAGGGCAGCCGCAGCAGGGCATCGTTGCCAGCGGCGAACGGGGTCCAGACGTGCAGCAGCAGGTAATACAGCGGTGGATTGACGTCCGCGGTGGCTGCCCCGAGCAACTGCGGGATGGGCATGACTGCCAGACCCGCGCTCACGGCTTCGTCGAACCAGATGCTCTTGCGCCCGAGCCCGCCGACTCGCAGCGCTGCCGACAGCAGCGTGACGCCGACCAGCGCGAGTGTGGCGCCGTGCTCTGTAACGATCGCGCGTGCTGCGTCGAATGCGCCGAGCCGCACCAGGCGTATGGGCGCGATCACGGGCAGCGCTCGAGCTTCAACCTATACTCCATCCTGTATGGAGCCGCTGGCGGTTCATCATATCGGGGTCGCCGTGCCCAGCATCGACGAGGCGATGCACTTTTACGGCGACAAGCTCGGCCTGAGCGTCGTCGACACAGTCGAACTCGCCGACCGTCAACTGAAGGTCAGCTTCGTCCAGGCCGGCAACCTGTTGATCGAGCTCCTCGAGCCGACTGACCCCGATACACCGGTGGCGCGATTTCTGGAGCGCCGCGGCCCCGGCCTGCACCACCTCTGCTTCGGCACCACCGACATCCACGAACACTTGCGCGACCTGAAAGATAAAGGCGTGGAGCTGATCGACGAGGCGCCCAGACCTGGCGCACACGGCGAGGTGGCTTTTCTCCAGCCCGCGGCTGCGCTCGGCGTGCTCGTCGAGCTGCTCCAGCCGACCGCCGTTCCGGCCGGGGAGAGTTGAAGTGTGCCGCTGCGGGTGCTGATCGCGAAGCCAGGCCTGGACGGCCACGACCGTGGCGCCAAAGTCATCGCACGTGCGCTCCGCGACGCCGGCTATGAGGTGATCTATACCGGTATCCGACAAACGCCCGAAATGATCGCCGAAGCCGCCCTGCAGGAAGACGTGGACGCGATCGGCCTGAGCATTCTCTCGGGTGCGCACATGACGCTGTTTCCGCGCATCCTGGAGGAGCTGCGCAGTCGCGGACTGGAGGATGTGGTCGTCTGGGCCGGTGGGATCATTCCCGAAGCCGACGTCACCGAGCTGAAAAACCTGGGCATTCGCGCGGTCTTTGGTCCCGGTTCGCCCACCAGCGAAACGGTCGAGTTCTTGCGTGGCATCGAGCAGGAACGTCTGGCGGCAGTTGAGCGTTGAGCCTGCCTCAAACTCCACTCAGACGCGACGCGCCTGCAAGCGAGCTTGCTGAACGGGTTCTCAGTGGCGACCGCCTGGCGCTGTCGCGCCTGATCTCGGCTGTTGAAGCTGGCCGCGCGGACGCACGCGAGGTGCTGCGGTGCTTGTTCGCACGAACAGGCCGCGCACACGTAGTCGGCATCACCGGGCCGCCCGGCTCCGGCAAATCCACGCTGACCACCCGGCTGGCGATGGAGTATCGCGCGCGCGGGATGACCGTTGGGATCGTCGCGGTTGATCCGACGAGTCCGTTCAGCGGCGGCGCGATTCTCGGCGATCGCATCCGCATGATGGAGCTGCACGCCGACCCGGGCGTGTTCATGCGCAGCATGGCCACCCGTGGAGTTGTTGGTGGCCTCGCTCGCGGCACACTCGACGTCGTGCTCGTCCTGGACGCCGCGGGCAAAGACGTCATTCTTCTGGAAACCGTTGGCGTCGGACAGGACGAAGTCGAGATCGCCCGTGCTGCCGACACCACCGTCGTCGTAGGCGTACCCAACCTGGGCGACGACATCCAGGCGATCAAAGCGGGCATCCTCGAAATCGCCGACCTGCTGGTCGTCAACAAAGCGGACCTGGCGGGCGCCGACCGCGTTGTCGCCGATCTGCGTGCGATGCTCCAGCTGGCAGAGGAGCGTGACTGGCGCGTGCAAATCCTGCAGACCGTCGCCACCGAAGGCACAGGCATCCCTCCACTGGTGGACTGGATCGAAAAGCACCGCCAGTACCTCGAGACGAGTGGCACCTGGCACGCGCGCCGCTCGGACAGCGCTCGCCGTCAGGTACGCGCAATCATCGAAGACAGCGTTCTCCGCAACTACGAAGGACTCACCGCCACCGACGACTGGCCGGACCGCTTTGCCGCCATCGCGGAGCGTCAGGCGGACCCGTATTCTGTCGCTGAGGAGGTCTTGCGGCAACTTGGCCGACGCGCCGACGTCCAATAACACGACCGAATCCGGCGTCCACGCCACCACAACGTCCGAAAAGATCGAACACCTCGAGGCGTTGCGCGACCAGGCGTTGGAAGGGGGCGGCGCCGCTCGTCTGGAAGCACAGCACACCAAAGGCAAGCTGACCGCTCGCGAACGCATCGAATTGCTGCTGGACCGCGGCACGTTCGTGGAGATCGACAGGTTCGTGACGCACCGCTCCACCGGCTTTGGACTCGAGAACGAGCGCTATTACGGTGACGGCGTCGTGACCGGATATGGTCGCATCGACGCACGAGTGGTGTACGTCTTCTCGCAGGACTTCTCGGTGTTCGGAGGCTCGCTGTCCGAAGCACACGGCGAGAAGATCTGCAAGGTGATGGACCTCGCCGTGAAGAATGGCGCCCCGCTGATTGGCCTGAACGACTCCGGTGGCGCTCGCATTCAAGAGGGCGTCGTATCGCTCGGGGCGTACGCGGAGATCTTTCTCAGAAATGTGCTGGCCTCCGGCGTGGTGCCGCAGATTTCGGCCGTACTGGGTCCGTGCGCTGGCGGCGCGGTGTATTCACCGGCCATGACGGATTTCATCTTCATGGTCCAGGGCACGTCCTTCATGTTCGTCACTGGGCCAGACGTGGTGAAAACGGTGACGCATGAGGTCGTGGATTTCGAAGGCCTGGGCGGCGCCGGAGTGCACGCATCCACGAGCGGAGTGGCGCATTTCTCGGCGGAGAACGAGCCAGCCTGCATCGACGGCATTCGCAAATTGATGAGCTTTTTGCCTTCGAACAATCTGGACGACCCGCCGCCGCGGCCAACCGACGATCCGTCCGACCGTATGGACGACGCCCTGGACTCGGTCGTGCCGGATCAGCCCACGCGCAGCTACGACATGCACACGGTCATCGGTTGCGTGGTCGACGACAGCGATTTCCTGGAAGTGCACGCCGGGTACGCGCAGAACATCATCGTCGGGTTCGCGCATCTTGGCGGACGCAGCATCGGCATTGTTGCTCAGCAGCCAACCGTGCTGGCTGGTGTGCTGGACATCAACGCGTCAGTCAAGGCCGCGCGCTTTGTGCGCTTCTGTGACGCCTTCAACATCCCACTGGTGACGTTCGTCGACGTGCCCGGCTTCTTGCCGGGTATCGGTCAGGAGCACGGCGGCATCATCCGTCAGGGCGCCAAACTGCTGTACGCCTACTGCGAGGCGACGGTGCCGAAGCTGACGGTCATCACGCGCAAAGCGTACGGTGGAGCCTACGACGTGATGTCGTCGAAGCACATCCGCGGCGACGTGAATCTGGCGTGGCCGACGGCGGAAATCGCGGTCATGGGCATCGAAGGAGCAGTCAACATCGTGTTCCGCAACGAGCTCGCCTCCGCGGAGGACCCGTCGGCGTTGCGCCTGCAACTGGAGCGCGACTACCGCGAGCAGCTGGCGAATCCATACGTCGCCGCGGCGCGCGGCTACATCGACGACGTGATCCGACCGCGCGAGACGCGCCCGCGTCTGATCGATGCGCTGCAGATGCTGCAAGCCAAGCGCGACACGAATCCTCCCAAAAAGCACGGCAATATCCCGCTCTAGTACCGCGCGGCCGAGCAGTACCGCTAGTGGGGTCAACCCTCACCCCCTTCGCCCCCTCTCCCTGGCCAGGGAGAGGGGGTTGGGGGAGTGGGTCGTAACCCCATTCATCGCAGGCCACCATGGTGGCCCGCGCGTTTTACGCGCTTGCCAGGTCGGCTCAATGACCACGCGGACCCGAGAACTCCGACTGCGAGTGGCCCGAGCAGTGACGCAATCAGGAACAGGTTCGGCACGGGCTCGAGGTCCATCCGTCGCATATAGAAGGTCGGGAAAAACAGGATGCTGATCGCGACGGTCACGCGCGTCCAGCGGTACGACCAGCCGAGCGCGGCGGCCACCGCCAACACCGAGATGAAGTAGTAATCCAGTGTCTGCGTCAACACGAAGATCACGATCAGCAGCATGACTCGAACCGAGGCGCCAAGTGCCTGATCGAGCGTTGCGGGTGTCAAACGCCACAGTCGACGGATCTCCCAGCCCGCATAGGCGAGCATGAGGCCGCGCACGACCACCTGCTCCCAGAACCGAACCAGCGCCAGCGACTCCTGGATGTGCTCGCTCTGCTTGTCGAGGTAGCGCGCGACGATCCCGAAGCTAGGGATGTCGACGATCGAATCGGCATACCGCTGCCCCCCACCACCGGCGCTGGCCATCGTCGCCATGACCGCCGTCGGGTCCGGCCAGGGCAGGACCAGAACGGCGGTGAGACCGCACGCGACCGCGACCAGGCTGGCTGCAGTCCGCACCCGGGCCGCGGGTCTGACCTGACGCAACCACAGCACACCGACGAAGACACCGACGACCACGGGCAGGTACTTGATCAGCGCATTTACGACGAGTAATGCGAATGAGCCGAGCCGCGCGACAGTACGCGGCCGCCCGACGAGCGGCACCACCGCAAGCAACAGCAACATGCTCATCAGCAGGTCGTTGTGACCCTGGCCGGTCTCGAAGACAACCATCGGGTTCCACGCGAACAGCGTGACTGCCGTCAGACGATCCCGGTCGGAGGCGTGCGTCAGCCGTGGCACGAGCCACCAGATCAGCGCGAGCGTGCTCGCGAAAGCCAGGCCGGCGAGCAACTTGAACGTGAGGACCTGAACGAGCGGGTTGAGCACCATCGTCACGCGTGCGAGCGCAGCGAGAGCGGCACTCATGGCAGTCCAGGCGGGCCCATACGGCGTAGGCTCGAACCACCACCACGTGAGGTCGCGTTCGCCAAGCGTCGACCAGTTCGTTGGTGCAACATACGGGTCCAACCCGTGAACCCCCGCAACGCGGCCAAACGTGGCGTAAAGAATGACGTCACCACTGACCAGTCCTGGCGCCCACGCTGTCGTCGCCACGAACAGGAGCGCGAAAACAACCACACACACGGTGAGCGTCCTGCCAGGGCAGCACCGGCGTACTGCCGCGAGCGCCAGCACGTACAGAGCGCACGCCACGCCAAGGCTGGCGACGAACGCAACCTGAGCGGTGCGCACGGGCGGGGGAGGCGTGATCCCCGTGCGATCTGGGCCAAGCCATGCCGCCACCCATGGGTGGAGCCAGACCCACGGCGCAAACCGGTCCGGCCCCATCGAGGCGGTGAACGACGGGACGTCCGTAATCCAGGCGCTCAGAATGCCCGTGCACAGCCAGGTCGCCTCCAGCGCCACCGCCGCCACAATCAGCGCCGAGGTCGCCAGCGGTAGCCTACGCGTCACCTGTTCGAAACGGAACCAATGTTCTCATTGACCTGCCGCGTCACCGCGCCGCTGTGTGCACCCTCATGCGTCCTCGTCGAGTAGTCCGAGCCGTCTGCCGCATTCTGCTGGTAGCCGCTCTGGGCCTG
>JAFAPL010001106.1 GCA_019247135.1 Chloroflexota bacterium
AGCCGCTTCGGCCGCATCGATGCAGCGGTGAGCAATGCGGGCGTTTACCCCAACACCGCGGTCGTGGACATGGACGAAGACGAATGGGACTTCGTCCTGGACACGAATCTCAAAGGCTCATTCCTGATCTGCCGCGCTGTCGCCCGCCAGATGCTCCGCCAGGGCCAGGGCGGCAAACTCGTGTTGATCTCGAGTGGCGCGGGCGAGTCAGCCCGCCTCGGCGCGTCGCACTACAGCGCATCCAAGGCGGGCATCGTCATGCTCGCGAAGACGCTCGCGCTCGAGCTGGCCGAAAACCGCATCAATGTCAACGTCGTCTCGCCTGGTTTGATCGACGTCGGTTTGCGACCAGCAGTCAACCAGACTTACAAAGAGGCTCTGATCCGGTCGATCCCATGGGGTCGCCCGGGCATGCCCGAGGACATTGGCAACGCAGTCTTCTTCCTCTGTTCGGACGAAGCCGAGTACCTCACCGGATCGGTGATGCGCGTGGACGGTGGATCATCCGCGGGTCGGTACTTCCTTCCGCGGAGCGATTGACCCGTAGCATGGCCTGACCGTGCGAGTTGCGATCGGGGTCCTCCTGGCGATCGGCGTCGGACTCGTTTTGACGCCGCTCCACGAAGACGTGGCCGTGGCGCTGGCGCAGAGCCTCGCGACCGGTACACCCACGGCAGCTCACACGGGCACACCGACGGCCCCGGCGCCCGCGCAACCCGCGCCGACAGCACAACCCACCGCGACCATCGTGGCGGCGATCGCCGTTGTACCGATCAATACGCCCGTGCCGACGGCCACTCGTACGCCGACTCGAACACCGACGCAAACCCCGACCGCCACACCCACGCCCACGAAAACACCGACGGCGGCGCCCGCTGTAGCTTCGCTCGCAACGGTCGCGGCAACGCCACGGCCGACCCCAGGTGTGACCGCCCGAGGCGTCGTCCTGTCGAACGTTGCGACCAGCAGCATCACTCGTTCGGGTGCAACGGTGACCTGGACGACTGACCTGCCGTCGACGTCGTGGGTCGAGTTCGGACCCACGCCCGCGTACGGTACGCAGACGCCCGCGGACCCGTCGCTCCTCACCACGCACACCGTCGTGCTCGACGGGTTGCAGCCAGGAACGACCTACCACGTCCGCGCCGCCAGCGCCTCGGCGAGCGGCCTGCCCGCTGTGTCCGTCGACGGGACGTTCACGACGGCTCCCGCCGGCACGGGGCCAGATGTGCTCGACGTCGGCGTGCGTCGCGTGACCAGCACAAATGCCCTCATCGGATGGACAACACCGACAGGCAATTTCGCTCAGCTCGAATACGGCACCAGCATCAACTACGGCAGCTTCACGCTGCTGCAGGTGTTCTCGACGCAAGCCCAGGAGATGGTGCTATCCAATCTCACTCCAGGTACGCAGTACCACCTGCGGGTCAAGGAATGGGATGGCGCGGGCTACCTGGCCGCCTCGCCTGATCTGATCTTCGTGACCACGAGCGCTGGTCCGGCCACGTTGATCGGCAACCAGACGGTCCAACCCGCGCCGGTCATCATCCCGCAGGGACGCGCCGCGGCGTATCAGTACGTCGCGTCCCAGAGCGGGCTCGCGAGCCGGATTCGTGTCTACGTGGACGACGGCAGTACGAGCGGCCAGCTGCGAGCGGCGCTGTACTCAGACCAGGCTGGCGCGCCGGGCGCGATCCTGGCTCAGGGCAGCATCGTCCCGGCTGCGGGCTGGAACACCATCGCGCTGCCGCCCACGTTCGTGCTGGGCGGAGGGCGGTACTGGTTAGCGGTCCTGAGCCCCTCGGGCGCACTCGCTACCCGTCAGGCGAGTGCCAGTGGCACGAGTGCCGATGGCACGAGTGCCGGTGGCAGCAGTCAGTTGAGTCTCCAGGGCACACTCGCGGCATTCCCGGCCGCGTGGACGCCGGGAGCGGCAGGCGCATCGGCGCCGCTGGCGGCCTACGTCCAGCAGATCCCGCCGTCCGTGACCGTCATGGCGCCGAATGACGGGGCCACGCTGAACGGGCCTGTGGAGCTTTCGGCCGTCGTCGACGACGACTCACCGGTCACGCTCGTGCAATTCCTGGTCGATGGTGTCCCCGTCGGAGTTGCCACCCGAGCGCCCTTTACGCTGACGTGGGACAGCAGCGCAGCTCGCACCAGGACCCCCCACACGATCGCCGCTCGCGCCATGGACGCGCTGGGCCGAACGGCGACCTCGGCGGTGGTAACCGTCGCCTCCTCCGATTACACGTTCACCACCCCTTCAGGTTCAACGGAGGCCGCGCCGTTCTGACGCATACTTAGAACGTGCCGCTACCAGTCCTGCACGTCGACGGTGACGCCTACAATCAGGGGTGCCAGCACGGTAGCGCGCTGCGCGATCAGATCGCCGAGAATCTGGAGGTCTACTTCGACCGCTTTCAGCTCGAAGGTCGCCTGAGCCCGCACGAGGTCCGCGAGCGGGCTGAGAGCTACCGCTCGGTGCTCAGCGGACATGCGTACTGGCGCGGCATCGAGGGCGTCGCCGCCGGCGCGGGCCTGCCCATCCTGGACGTTCTGGCGCTCAACGTCCGCTACGAACTGCTCTACTACCAGTTCGGCGTCTGCGGTGTTGGTGGCCCAGACGGCTGTACCGCGTTCGCGCTTCTGCCCTCCGCGACCGACAACCGACACCTGTTCCTCGGCCAGAACTGGGACTGGATTCCAAACGTCCTCGGAGCGATCGTCCACACGATCGATGACGACGGCTTTGAGACGCTCGGCTTTACCGAAGCGGGCATCGTCGGCTCCAAGATCGGGCTCAACTCAGTCGGCCTGGGCCTCACGATCAACGGCCTCGTGTCCAGCGTGGATGACTGGTCGCGTTGGAGCTTGCCGTTTCACGCGCGCTGCTTCGACGTCCTGCGGTCGCGTTCCCTGGATGCCGCGCGGGCGATCATTGCTGAGGCGCCGCGGGCGTGCTCAGCGAACTTTCTCGTGGCGATGCCGCCTGAGTCGGCGGTCGACATCGAGGCGGCGCCACTCTCGTTGCGCGAGCTGCACCCGCGTGACTCGATGCTGATCCACTCGAACCACTTTCTCGATCCGGCGCGGCTCGGTATCGAGCAGCCGATAGTCGACCCCCGCCCGCACTCGCGTTGGCGACAGGCTCGTATGCAGACGTTGCTCGAGGCGCGGCGACCCGTCAGCGAGGGCGACCTGGAAGCCGCACTGCGCGACCACGACAACTATCCAGACAGCATCTGCCGCCACGAGAACGACGTCGATCCGCCCGAGGAGCGCTACCTCACCGTCACCTCGGTCATCATGGATCTGGACGAGCGGAGCATGCGGCTGACGGACGGGCCGCCATGCGAGCACCTGTACGAGGCCTACTCCTTGCCACATACCGCACTGCTCGCAGCTAGCAGGGATGGCCAGCCTATAACTACTGGGAGCAACTGATGCAACTCGGCTTTGTCGGCCTGGGCCGCATGGGCGGCAATATGG
Source organism: Chloroflexota bacterium (assembly GCA_019247135.1). The sequence goes on from JAFAPL010001106.1 coordinate 3,493, forward strand.
TCCACCGTCTCGTGCGCGGCGGCGAGCACGAAGTGATCGCCTTCAACCGTAGCCCCGCCCCGGTGCAGGAAGCGGTGAAACATGGCGCCACCGGCGCCTCCTCCCTCGAGGACCTGGTCCAGCAGCTGCGTCCCCCTCGCAACATCTGGCTCATGCTGCCGGCGGGCGGCGTCACCGACCAGTATCTCAATCAGCTGATGGACGTTTGTCAGCAAGGTGACCTGTTCGTCGACGGCGGTAACTCGAAGTGGAAAGACACCATGGCCCGTGCCGAGCGCATCAAAGCCAGAGGCTTCGAGTTCGTGGATTGCGGCACGAGCGGCGGCATCTGGGGCCTGGAAGTCGGTTACTCGATCATGGCCGGCGGCTCACCCGAAGCCTTCGCCCGCGTGGAGCCGGCCGTCAAAACGCTCGCCCCCGAGGACGGCTATGGGCTCGTTGGGCCGAACGGCGCGGGCCATTTCGTGAAGATGGTCCACAACGGCGTCGAGTACGGCATGATGCAGGCTTTCGCCGAAGGGTTTGAGATACTCGAGAAGTCGCAGTACGACCTCGACCTCGCACAGGTTGGGCGCATCTGGCAGCACGGCAGCGTTGTGCGTTCATGGTTGCTCGACCTTGCCGTGAGCGCACTCGAGAAGGATGCGCAACTAGAAAATCTCGAAGGTTGGGTCGCCGATTCCGGTGAGGGTCGCTGGACCGTCGAAGCGGCGATTGACGAGGACGTGCCCGCGACGGTGATCGCGTACTCCCTCTTCAGTCGTTTCCTGTCGCGCGACCAGAACTCCTTCTCGTGGCGCATGCTGGCTGCCTTGCGGAACGAGTTCGGCGGCCACGCCGTCCGCGTCGGCGGACAGGACACGGGCGTTCGTTCCGCCCCGGTGCAGGTTTCGGCAGGGAGCAGTTCCAGTCATGGCACTTGATGTTTCGGCGATCGTCAGCCCGCGCGTCGACGGCGAGCTCAACGCGCCATTCCGGCAGCGGCCTGCACCGCCATGCGTGATCGTCATCTTTGGTGCGTCGGGCGACCTGACTCACCGCAAGCTGATCCCGGCGTTGTTCGACCTGTACCAGGCCGGGTTGCTGACGAAGAACTTTTCGGTGCTGGGGTTCTCGCGCAGCCACCTCAGCAACGAGGACTTCCGGAAGACGGCGCGTGAAGGGCTCGAGCTGTACGCCGCTGGGAGTTCGTTCAGCGAACAGGCATGGGAAGAGTTCAGCCGCACACTGCACTACGTTTCCGGTCAGTTCGACGACGCGCGCAGCTATGAGGAGCTGCGTGACCGCCTCGGTCGCATCGACGCTGCCCACGGGACGCAGGGCAATCGCGTCTTTTATCTCGCGACACCGCCCGAGTTGTTCGAAGTCATCACCGCCCAGCTTGGAGCGGCCGGGCTCAACCAGCGCCGCTCAGACCACGGCTTCGTGCGCCTGGTCATCGAGAAACCATTCGGCGTCAATCTGGAGACCGCGCACGAGCTCAACAGTCATGTGCGCGAGGTGTTCCAGGAATCACAGGTCTACCGTATCGATCATTACCTCGGGAAAGAGACCGTCCAGAACATCCTCGCGTTCCGCCTGGCCAACGGCATCTTCGAGCCAATCTGGAATCGCAACTTCGTCGACCATGTCCAGCTCACCGTGGCCGAGACGGTCGGCGTGGAGCGGCGCGGCGGCTATTACGAGCAGATCGGCGCCTTCCGCGACATGGTCGAAAACCACATGCTCCAGTTGCTTTCGATCGTGGCCATGGAGCCGCCGGTGGTCTTCGAAGCCGAACCGGTCCGCGACGAAAAGCTGAAGGTGCTGAAAGCGCTGCGGCGCATCCCGCCGGAGCAGGTAGGCGAGTTCACGCTGCGCGGCCAGTACACCTCCGGGACGGTCAACGGGGAACCTGTGTCCAGTTATCGGGGGGAGGAGAAAGTTGCGCCCGACTCGTGGACGGAGACCTTCGTGGTCATGCGCATCCAGATCGACAACTGGCGCTGGGCCGGCACCCCGTTCTATCTGCGCCACGGCAAGCGCCTGCCGAAGCGCGCAACAGAGATCGCGATTCAGTTCAAGCGCGCACCGCAGATGTTCTTCCCGGGCGAGGAACGCCTGGAGCCAAACGTGCTCGCGATGCGCATCCAGCCCGACGAAGGCATCAGCTTGCGCTTCGGCGCCAAAGTGCCTGGACCGACCATGCAGTTGCAGGAAGTGGACATGAACTTCATGTACAACTCCTCGTTCGGCCCGCTCGCGGTGGAACAGGCCGATGCGTACGAGCGGCTACTGCTGGATGCGATGCTCGGCGACCGTACGTTGTTCACGCGCGCGGACGAGGTCGAGCAAGCCTGGGCCTGGGCTGAGGACATCATGGAGGGTTGGAGCCAGCGGCCGAACAACGTCCAGTTCTATCCGGCCGGCACCTGGGGCCCTGCCTGGGCCGACGCGTTCATCGAGCGCGATGGTCGTCAGTGGAGGCGTCTCCACTAGCCCGAACAAAGTCGACCAGCGCGTCATTGAAGGCCTGCGGATTTTCCAGGTTGGACATGTGGCCGGCCTGATCGATTTTGACGAGCCTGGCATGGGGGATACGCGACGCTATCAATTCTGAGTCGGCAGGCACCGTCAACTGATCGTGTTCGCCCACCATCACCAGCGTCGGCACGTCGATGGACGGCAAGTCGGGCACGCTGTCAGGCCGCAGGGCCAGCCCGCGCGCACCGTCAGCCACTGCCCGCGCTGACGAGCCGCGCATCATCCCGAGCGTCAGTTGCTCGGGCAACGCCCCCTTGCCCAGGGGCAAATGAGGAGAAAACAGGCGCGGCAGCATGTCATCAATGGCCGGCCGCGAACTTTGCGAAAGTTCTGCTTCGGCGGCGATCACGTGGCGACGTGCGACTCCCTCTGGTGTATCCGGGACCGCACGTGTGTCCGCGAGGACGAACGCACCGACGCGCTCGCCGTGCCTGCGCCAGAAGGCGAAGCCGACGTAGCCACCCATCGACAACCCGCAGAACACGACAGGGACTCTGATCTCGAGCACTTCGAGGAGCGCCGCCAGATCGTCCGCGTGCTGGTCCATGGTGAGCGGCCCGGGCGGCCCCGCTTCCGAAGCGCCGAAGCCGCGCAGATCAGGCGCGACGACCCGTGCGATGCTGCGCAGTACCCCGAGCTGCGGGTCCCACATCGAGCGGTTCAGCGGATACCCGTGCACCAACAGCACGACCGGCTCGCCTGCACCGGAGTCCGAATAAGCCATGCGGATGCCATTGACTGTCGCCAGCACGTCGGCGAGCGTACCGCGCTAGCCTTTTGAGGTGGCCAGCCCGCGAGTCATACGTGAAGGTGCGCGCGACGCGATCGCTCGCGCCGCCGCGGAGCTGGCCGCGGTACCTCCGTTTTCCGAGCTCACGCCAGTCGACAGAGCCCGCCTGGCCGCGACCCTCGAGCAGGTCACGTACGACGCGGGCGATGTCATCTTCGCCCAGGGCGCACCAGCCGACGCTCTGTACATCTTGCGCCAGGGTCTGGTCGAACGGCGCGCCGGAGGCGTCCGCCTGGACGTGCTCGAACCGCCCGCGGTTTTCGGTGACCTCGCCCTGCTGCGCGACCAGACGCGAGCGACGACCCTCACCGCGGTCACGCACTGTGTCGTCTGGCGATTGCCCGCCGACCGCTTCACACGCGTCCTGCGGCGTACCCCTGCCATCGCGACATTCTTCGCGTCGGCCGTGAGCACCCGGCTTGCCACCCGTCAGCAGGAGGTCGCCGAGCTCGCTCGAGAGTTCGACAGCATCGCCGAGCACCTGTATTCGAGCCTGCCGCCCCGCCAGCAGCAGATCCTCGAGCGCGCGGCGCTCCTGCCACACCTCGACGAGCGCGTCCTGCCCGCTCTGCTCGAAAGCGGCGAAGAAGCCCTGCCACTCAGGGACATCGTGCTCGAGGACCGCGCTCGCGACGGTCCCACCCACATCTGGTGTTATCGGCCCGCGCTGCGTCGGTTCTTGATCGACCGGCTCCAACAGCGCGTCGGGCCCAGTGGCCTGGCCAACGTGCGCCGTCAGGTCGCCGCGCTTGCCCGCTCCGCCCGCGCACCCGACCTCGCCGTGGAGGTCCTGCTCGAAGGCGAGCTCGTCGGGGAAGCGGTCGACCTGCTGGATCGCGAGCTCGACGACGTCCGTCGCACGCGCGGCAACGACGCGGCGCGTGAGCTCCTGCGGCTCATCCCGCCCGAGAGTCTGGTCGAGCATCCGCATTTGCAGCAGGCAGGCGCGGTACCGACCGCGCCGCCTCAACACGACCAGGTTGCCCAGGTGGCCAAACGCCGTTGGCGCATGACTCGACCGGTTCTGGGCATCGTGCTCGCGTTGCTGGTGCTCGCGATCTGTTGGCCGCTGCCAGCGCCGCCAGGCCTGTCGGACCGCGGCTGGCACGCGCTCGTCGCACTTCTCGCAAGTCTTCCGATGCTGGCCCTCGATTCGATGCCAGACGGCATCATCGCCCTGGTGCTCGCGGCCATCTGGGTCGTCGGCGGCGTCACCAGCTTCCGCATTGCCCTGGATGGTTTCGCCACTACAAACTGGATCCTGGTCGTCAGTACGCTGGCCGTCGGGACTGCCATCGCCTCGTCTGGCCTGCTGTACCGGACCGCGCTGTGGGTTGTCGCGAACACTCGTGGCGGCTACGCCGGCCAGGTTGTCGCCCTTGGCGTCTCGGGCATGCTGATGGGACCCGCGGTGCCGAACGCAACAAGCCGGGTCGCGCTCGTCGCGCCGGCGGTGACCGAGCTGATCGATGCGGTCGGTTTCCCGCCGATGAGTGGTCCCGCCGTCGGCCTGGCCATGGCTGTTCTGATCGGCTTCGGTCAGATTGTTGCGCTGTTCTTGACCAGCTCGAGCACCTCGGTCCTTGTCTTCGCGGTGCTCCCCGATGCGTCGCGGGCGAGCGTCAATTTCGTGTCCTGGGCAATACGCGCGCTCCCGACTCACATCATCCTGTTCGCGGGAATGGCTGGCTTCGTGCTGTGGCGGTACCGCCCCCGTGAGCAGACGAGCATGCAGGCGACGACTGGTCTCGCTCTGCAGCGAGCCTTGCTTGGTCCACCCTCGCGTCAAGAGAAGATCGCCATGGCCGCGACAGCGTTCCTGCTCGTTGGATTCACGACCCAGCCGCTGCACCACGTGGACGGCGCCTGGATCGGCGTGAGCGCGCTCGCCATTCTTGCAGCGAGCGGCGTGCTCGTGACGAGTGGGCTTGCCCAGGTCAACTGGAGCTTCGCCTTGCTGTCGGGCATTCTGACCAGCATGTCCGACGTGTTCGCGGACACCGGCCTGGATAAATGGTTGGCCGGACTTGCGACCGAGAGCGTCGGTGCACTCGCGAGCACGCCCGTCGTGTTCGTCGCCGCACTCGCGGTGCTGTGCTACATCGTCACGCTCGTCATGCGCTGGCAGGCCGCCGCGCCGCTACTGACCATCTCGCTCGCGCCGGTTGGCGCGGCCGCCGGCATCGATCCCTGGATCATCGGCTTGATTGCGCTCATGGCGTGCAACGGATTCTTCTTGCCGTATCAGAGCACCACCTATCTGGCCCTGTATCACGGCACCAATGGGCGACTGTTCCGCCACGCCCAGGCCCGGCCGGCAGCGATCGCCTACGGGGTGATCACCGTCATCGCGCTGTGCGCGAGCGTGCCCGTATGGCACCTGATGGGACTGATGTAGGTACGAAGCAACGTGGGTCGGCGACGCAGCACGCGCCGTCGTCGGCGTGATCGACGGACTCGACCTGCAGCGTGACATGCTCGATGCCGAACCGATCGTGGAGCATCGTCCTGACGTCGTGCAGCACGTCTTCCGATGACCTGCCGTTGGACCGCACGTGCGCGCTCATTGCGACGAAGCCACTGCTGATCGTCCAGACGTGCAGGTCATGCACCGAAGCGACGCCCGGGGTCTCACGCATGGCCTGCTCCACCGCCCGCATATCCACGCCAGCCGGAGCGGCTTCCAGCAGCACGTCGATCACACTGCGCAACAATATCCAGGCTCGCGGCAAGATCAGCAGACCGATCAAGCCTGAGATCAACGCATCCGCGGGCGTGAACCCGGTCAGCAGAATAACGATCGCGGCGACCATCGTTCCGATCGAGCCGAACAAGTCCCCGAGCAGCTCGAGGAAAGCAGCGCGTGCGTTGAAACTGTCCGCGGCGTCCCCGCGCAGCAGCAGAACGCCCACGAGCGTGACGATCAATCCCCCGCACCCCAGCACGAGCATCGGCACAGCGGCGATCTCGAGCGGAGCGTTGAGACGCCGCCAGGCCGAGTACAGAATCCACAGCGACACCGCGAACAGAACAAGGCTGTTGATGAGCGCGGCGAGAATCTCCGTGCGGTAGAAGCCGTACGTCTTCCCTGCTGTTGCGGGGCGCCGCGCGAATCGGATGGCGGCCACCGCCATGCTCAAACCGAGCACGTCACCCAGCATGTGCCCGCTATCGGCGAGTAGCGCCAGCGAGCCTGTCAGCAGCCCGCCGGCGACCTGGGCAAACATGTACATGCCCGTGAGTGCGAGCACCAGCACGAGACGCCGCTCGGCGTCCGCGCCGTACTCGTGGGTGTGCATTACTTGATTATCCGCCGCGCCAGCGCACGCGGTTCGGACTTTCCCCCGAGCCACTTATGCAAGCTGCGGCAATCAAGTTGCAAGTTGAACAATCCGGAAGCAGCACCGCCAGCCCGCGAAACGTGCCTCGGAAGTTACTCATGCGGGCTGCCGCTATCAACTTGCAAGTTGAACAATCTGGAAGCCACAAGCGCCCAGCCCGCGAAACGTGCCTCGGAGTTGCTCATGCGGGCTGCCGCTATCAACTTGCAAGTTGAACAATCTGGAAGCCACAAGCGCCAGCCCGCGAGATGTGCTCCAGTGAAGAAAAAGCTTCGGCGAAGAGCGTAGGTCAGGAAAGCAGGGCCGCACGTCCGTACGGCGGACCGACGGCCTCCAGCATGAGGCCAGCCCGGTGCGACACGGCGTGCGCGTCGCGATGACACCGCTGCAGCGGCTCCGACAGAAACAGCGCGTGCCCACCACTGACGTCGAACAGGCGGTTCACGGCCTGGATACACAGACGGACCACGAATGCGCGGTCGCGTCCGACTCGCGCGCGCTCCTCGTCGGAGAACCGCTCGCCTCTTTCACCTTTTTCGAGCAGCGCGTCGATGGTGTGCCTGAACACGACGTGCGCCGCGTCGATCTCGGCGGACGACTCGGCGAAGCGCAGCTGGATCACGTCGGATTGCACGGCCTGCGGCGCCGTACGTGCCCGCTCGACGAACGCATCCAGCATGCCCCGAGCGATGCCAAGCAGAGGCGCAACGAGATCCCACGCGAGCAGGACCCGCAACGGCAGCCGATACGTGCGGCGGCCATGCAGCTCCCACGCCGTGTGATCGTCCAGACCAGCACGGTTCATGTCGAGCAGGCGGTGCGTCGGGATGAACGCGTCCTCCACGACGATGTCGTTGCTGCCCGACCCGCATAGGCCGGAAGCGAACCAGGTGTCCAGCACGCGATAGTTCGCCCGCGGCACGAGGCCGATCACGCCCGGCGGGCCAACGCCGACCATCACCCAACTGGCTGAGTCCGAGCCGCTCGAGAACTCCCACCGACCGGATACCTGCAGGCCGCCGCTCACGGGCTCGCACTGGACGTGTTTGCCCGAGAAGAAAGCACTCGAACACAGCGTGTCCGGACCGTTGTCCGCGTAAAACTCCTGCTGAGCAGCCTCTGGGAAGTGGCCGACCATCCACGTGTGGACAGCCCAGAGCGAGTAGCACCATGCGCTCGCGCCGCAGCCACGGCCCAGCTCGGCGGCGATGTCATACGCGAGGTCGTAGTCGTCCGCGATGCCGCCGAACCGCGGTGGGACGCCGACCCTGATCAATTCCGTTCGTACCAGATCATCGACGGTGGCCTGCGGCACGCGCCGGAGTCGCTCCGTCTCGAGCGCCCGCTCCTTCAGCGGGGAAACGAGTGTGCGCGCTCGCTCGAGCAGTTCACTCCTCACCTGGCCCAAACCCACAGGAAGTTCGTCGCCAGACTCCATCCGAACGCCGCCGCGGTGGCGAGCACGAAGCCCAGCACGTATGGGACGCCCAGCGCGGCCGACGCGGCATTGATGATGATCCAGTACACCAGGAGCGCCCCGGCGCAGGCGCCATGGTAACGAAGCGCGCGATCCATGCTCGGCCACGGATGACCGAACACCCAGCGGTCGCTGACCCCGAATTTGACGACGATCAGCGCTTCGGCCGCCGCCGCGGTGGCGATTGGCAAACCGATATTCAGGCCATCGTGGAGCAACCTCAGTAAGAGGAGCTCGACCACGCTGGCGAGGAGCCCGACGGCCAGCCAGCCGAGGAGCCGCGTATCGCGCCAAACGGCAATGCGCACGTCGGACTATAACGCTGGCCACCCTCGGACACACGAGTACCCAACGTACTCTGCGCAACTTCGCGAAATGGCCCGCGTCCAATCGTTGACACCAAAAATGGTCGGGAGTACACCACCAGCCAACTGAGCGCACATGGAAACGTTCTTTCTGGCCTGTCTAGGCTTCGGCGCCCTGTTCACCCTGGCTTCTCTGGTCCTGGGCTCGGTCCACGCCGGCCACATCCACATCGGGCATCACGACCACGGTGCAGGCCTGTTCAAAGATTTACCAGCGGTCAATTTTTCGTCAGTGCTCGCGGCCATCACGTGGTTCGGCGCGGCCGGTTACTTACTCAGCCAGCTTGGTGACCTGGCGATGCCTGCCGTCGTGTTGGGCGCGCTCATCGCGGGCGCGATCGGGTGGTACCTGATCGCCCGCTTCCTCGGCGTCGTCCTCGCCGGTCAAACGCACATGGATCCCGCGGACTATCGCCTCGAAGGCACAGTTGGGCAGGTGACCGTGCGCATCCCGGCGGGCGGGACGGGCGAGGTCGTCTTTTCGAAAGTGGGCCTGCGCCGCAGCGAAGCTGCGCGCGGCCTCAATGGCGCGGCCATTCCGCGCGGCACGGAAGTCGTCATCACGCAGTACGCGGACGGCTTCGCCACGGTGCAACCGTGGTCGGACTACATCGAGGCGCACGACCACGTCGCCGCCATGCGACGCGATCAGAAAGGCAGTAGCGAGGCATGAACGTCTTCTTAGGTGCCGTCGTCCTGGTTGCCGTGGCAACCCTGGTGTTCATCATGTGGATCATCGGCACACTCTTCCGTCGAGTGGGTCCGAACCGCGCCTTGATCGTCTATGGCCTGGGCGGCACGGACGTGGTCACGGGTGGCGGCAAGGTTGTCTGGCCCCTGTTCCAGAGTTTCCAGGAGCTGTCGCTCGAGCTCATGTCGTTCGACGTCGCGCCCGAGCAGCAGTTGTATACGTCCCAGGGCGTGGCCGTCGCCGTGGAGGCGGTCGCACAGATCAAGGTCAAGTCCGATCTGGACAGCATCCGTACCGCGGCGGAGCAATTTCTCACCAAAGCGCCCGAAGATCGTGAAGCGCTGCTCAGACTCGTCATGGAAGGCCACCTCCGCGGCATCGTTGGCCTACTGAAGGTCGAAGAGATTGTCAAAGAGCCTGAGATCGTAGCCGGCCGAGTGCGCGACAGCGTCTCGGACGACCTGAACAAGATGGGCCTCGAAGTGGTCTCCTTCACCATCAAGCGCGTCACCGATGAGACGGACTACATCGTGAACATGGGGCGGCCGGATATCGCGCGTATCAAGCGCGAGGCCGACATCGCCCAGGCCGAAGCCGAACGGGATACAGCCATCCGTCGAGCGATCGCGATGCGCGAGGCGTCGGTGGCTCAGGCACAGGCCGATCAGGAGCGGGTCATCGCTCAGACCGCCTCCGAGGTCAAGCAAGCTGAGGTCACTCGCGACCTGGAAGTCAAAAAGGCCGAGTACGAGGCTTCCGTCCGCCAGCAACGCGCGCTTGCGGAAAAGGCCTACGACATCGCGGCGAACCAGGCGCAGCAGAAGGTCGTGGCGGAGCAGGTGCGCATCGAGCAGGTGCAGCGCCAGGAGCAGATCAAAGTTCAGGAGCTGGAAGTACAGCGCCGACAGCAGGAGCTGGAGGCGACCGTCACCAAGCCCGCCCAGGCCGAGCGCACGCGTATCGAACTACTCGCCGAGGCCCAGCGCCAGAAGCTGGCTACAGAGGCTGCTGGTCAGGCCGAAGCGACCCGATTGCAGGGCACCGCGGAAGCTGAAATCGTCCGCGCGAAGGGTCAATCGGAAGCCGACGCCATGCACCTGCGCGCCGAGGCGTACCAGGAGTACAGCCAGGCCGCCGTGCTCGACAAGCTGATCTCGGGCATGCCCGAAGTCGTGCGGGCGCTCTCGCAGTCGCTGGCCAGCGTCGACAAGATCACCGTGGTGTCCACGGGCGATGGTCGCTCGTCTGGTGTCAGCCAGATCACTGGCGAAGTCGCCAAAATGGTGGCCCAGGTGCCCGAGCTGTTCGAAACGCTGACTGGCCAGAAGGTGAGTGATCTTCTCGATCGGTTGCAAGCAGTTGACGCTCCGAAAGCCATTGCGCGATCGCGCGACAACGGAGCAACGACGCCGAGCAGCGGGACGAACAGCTGACGCTCACAGCCGCGCCGCGGCGCACGCACAGCACCGCGCGACGCCTCAGCACACACCGGCCCGCCATGGCGACCATCGCCATCGGCGGGCTTCTCTTTTTCTCAGGCGCGGCTGGCCTCATGTATCAGGTCGCCTGGGTGCGCCTGCTCGGACTCGCGTTCGGCGTCACGATCTACGCCATCAGCACCGTGCTGGCAGCCTTCATGGCCGGGCTGGCCCTCGGCAGCATAATCGGCGGTCGGTGGGCTGACCGCGCTCCTCGCCCTCTGTTGCTTTATGGCGTCATCGAGCTGGGCGTCGGGGCTACTGCGCTGCTCACGCCGTCCGCGTTTTCGGCGCTGCAGGGTCTCTACGGCACGCTGGCCCAGACGCCGCTGGTGGCGGCGGTCGTTCGGGCAGTGCTCGCGTTCGCTGTGCTGGTCGTGCCAACCGCGCTCATGGGCGCGACGCTGCCGCTCGCGGTCCGCGGCGCGCGCGGGTTGGCCGCTGACACGAATCGGACGCGCGGCGACGCGTGGACGATCGGACTCCTGTACGCGCTGAACACGTTCGGCGCCATTGTCGGCACGCTCGTCTCCGCATTCGTTCTGATCGGCCGCGTGGGAGTGTCCGAGACGATCATGGTTGCCGCTGGCGGCAACGCTCTCGCAGGCTTTGGCGGGCTTGCATTCGGCCGTCTGGCGGGCGCGCGGGAGCGTCCCAGCGCTACGGGCGCGCGGCACCCTGCAACAATTCCGACGCTCGCGCGAACCGCAGCGATTGCCTTCGCCCTCTCGGGTGCCATCGCTCTCGCGTACGAGGTCGTGTGGTCGAGGATTCTTGCCGTTCTCTTCGACAGCAGTGTCTACGGGTTCGTGGTGATGCTCGCGACCGTGCTGTTTGGAATTGCGGCAGGCGGCGCACTGGGCGGGTTGTTCGCTCGCACCTCCCGCGATCGTGCCGTGGGCACGGTCTTCGGCCTGATCGAAGTCGGCATCGGCATCACCGCGGTGCTGGCGATTGCCGCATTCAGCGGCGCTTATGACCTGCTCGTCAGTTTGCGCGACGGTCCGCCGACGCTCTTCATGCGGCTCGTGCGGACCGATCTGCGCATGATGGCAATGCTTTCAGTGATGACGGTCCTGCCGTCGGCGCTGCTCATGGGCGCGACGTTTCCACTCGCCGCGCGTCTCTGGGCGGCTGGGAGCGACAGCCTCGGGCGTCGCGTCGGCGCGGTGTACGGCGGCAACGTCGCGGGCGCGATCGCCGGCTCACTTCTGGCCGGGTTCGTCCTCGTACCGAGGCTGGGCGCGCACCACGCTCTGTTGCTGCTGGCCGCGTCGAATGCCGTGGTCGGCTGCGTCCTGCTGAGCGCCACTGGACGGCAGCGTGTGTCGGGCCTGGTCGGCCTTGTGGCCGTCGCGGTGCTCGCCTGGGGAGCGGTTCAGCCGCCGTTGCACGAGGTTGTGTTTCGCGAGCATTTTCCGGATCAGTCTCTCCTTGCGTATTGGGAAGGACTCGAAAACACGGTGAGCGTCGCGCGCGATGCGGACGGCGTTCAGACGCTATTTACAAACAGTCGCGGCCAGACGAACGACACGCCAGACCTGGTGCGGTACCACCGCGTCATGGGCCACCTAGCTGCCTTGCTTGCTCCGTCTGATGCGCCGCGCGCGTTGGTGGTTGGCCTTGGCGCGGGCGCCACTCCGGGTGCCCTGGCGCAGCACGCCGGCGCGTCGATCGACGTGGTGGAGCTTTCGGAAGCTGTGATTGCCGCGGCGCCGATGTTCACCGTCGCGAACGCCGATGTGCTGAGGCAGCCGAATGTTAACCTCGTGGTGGACGACGGCCGCAATTACGTGCTGCGCAACCGTGTGCCTTACGACGTGGTGACGGCCGACGTGGTGCACCCGTACGACGCTGGCGCGACGAACCTGTACTCCGCGGAATATTTCGGTTCGGTGGCGCGCGCGTTGAAGCCTGGCGGCGTCATGGTGCAGTGGGTCTCTCCGGGCAGTGCGTTCGAACATTCGCTGATCATTCGGACGTTCCTGCAGGCGTTCCCGTACTCAACCCTGTGGCTGGGAGGCGACTTGCTCGTCGGTTCGACCTCACCGCTCCACGTCTCGCGCGCCGACCTGGAGCGCCGTCTAGCCGATCCATCGGCACGCGCCGCACTCGCCGAAGTCGGCTTCAACCACGCCCAGGACGTCGCCTCGCAGTTCCGCGCGAATCCGTCGACGCTGGCGGCCTACGTGGGCAATGGCCCGATTCTCACGGACGATCACCCGCTGCTCGAATACTTCGCCTCCCAGAACATCCCACCAGATCCGCCCGACCTCGCTCAGTTTCACGACCGGCTCGAGCTGGAACCGTAGACCCGCATGTCGCAGCGGCGGCGGCCGAATGGGCCGACAGGAAGCTCAGCGATAATTGATGAACTGCAGCGGCACGGGCCAGTTCCGCTCCTGCTCACTCTTGCGCAGCAACTGGATGGCACCCTGTAGCTCGTCTTTGCTCTTGCCCGTCACCCGCACAGCGTCGCCCTGAATCTGCGTCTTGAGCTTCGGCAAGCGATCGCGGATCAGCTTGGTGATCTCGCGCGCGAGGTCCTGATTGAGACCCTGGCGCAGGGTCGCCGTCTGGCGGACGGTACCTTTCGACGCCTCCTCCACGCGACCATAGTCGAAGATCTTGGGCGACAGTTGTCGCTTGACGGACTTCTGTAACAGCACGTCGCGCACCGCATCGAGGGTCATCTCGCTCGCGCTGTGCAGCTTGATTTGCGACGCATCAAGTTCGATGGTCGAGCCCGAAGCCTTCAAGTCGTAGCGCGTGCGGATTTCGCGCGTAGCCTGGTCGATGGCATTGACAAGCTCCTGCCGATCGAACTGAGAAACGACGTCGAACGAGAATTCTCCAGCGGCCATCCGGGCACAGGATACGATCACCCGGCGATGGCCCGGGACGTTTTCAGCATCGCCATCCTGGTGGGGGTACTCGTCCTCGCCCCGCTCGGCGCCACCAGTCCTTACTTTCTGATCACGCCGGGCGGTAGCTTTGACGTGAACACACGCGTCAGCGTCCCCGATGAGGTGAGAAAACCCGCGGGACGGATGGCGTTTACGGCCGTGTTTGAGCAAGAAGCAAGTTGGGGCGAGATCGCCCACGCGAAAGTCTTTGGTCAGGCCGATTGGGTGCCCGCCGCCCAGGTACGCCCGCCCGGCGTGACACAGCAGCAGGTCAACGAGACGAACCAGCGGTTGATCGACGAGAGCAAGCCGGTCGCGGCGGTCGTGGCCTTACGCGCGGCGGGCTACGACGTGGAGATCACCGGCCAGGGGGCCCAGGTCGACAGCATCATCGACGGCACGCCCGCCCAGGGGGTCCTCCAGGCGGGCGATGTCATCGTCGCCGTCGACGGCCAGCCGGTGGATACCACCAACGCGTTGATCGAGGACGTCCGACGACACGCCGTCGGAGACATGGTCAGGCTGACCGTCCAGCGCAGCGGGCAGCAACTCGATGTCCAGGTCGGTACCAGAGCCTCTCCCACGGAGCCGGGCCGGCCCATCCTCGGCGTGACCGTGAGCACGTACGCCTACGACGTTCGCCTGCCGTTTCCGGTCGACGTGCAGTCCGACAACGTCGGCGGACCGTCGGCGGGCTTGATGTTCGCGCTCGGAATTCTGGACGCGGTGACCGACGGTGATCTAACGCGCGGCTATTTCGTCGCGGGCACCGGGACGCTGGCGGCCGACGGGACGGTCGGGCCGATTGGGGGTGCAGCCGAGAAGGCGCTCGCGGCCGAGCAGGAGGGAGCGCAGGTCTTCATCGTTCCCAAGGACAACTCGGAGGAAGCGCACCGCTGGGTGCGCTCACTTGAGATCGTGCCTGTCGGCACGTTCGATGACGCGGTACATGCATTGTGTGGGCTGTCACCGCTGCCCACCGCCGCGTCGCCCGATCCGCCCACGCCCTGCAGCCCCTAGGGGATTTCCAAGGGGCAAAGCCCCTTGCACCCCCGCAGACTGAGATCTCAAGGGGCAAAGCCCCTTGGACCCTCGCAGACTGAGATCTCACGGGCGAAGCCGCTGGACCGGTTTCAGGAGAGAATCCGCGGCGTGTGGAGCGTTTATTCCTTGACACACCCCTGGCAAGGGCTTAGCGTCGGGCCTCTGGAGGTACGGGAGTTGGAGTTCCAGCCGTCAATCGATCGAAATAGGCGCGAGGCTTGCTACACTTGTGCGCGTTCCCCGATCTGAGCGGCACCGCTCGGCCGCTACGACGCTGGTCAGGTCTGGGATGCGGGTTCAGTGCTTCGGTGCGCATCGTCGTCGCGGTCCTGCTGCTGCTGACCCTCCTTTCAGGAGGGGTGCAGAACATCGCGTCCGCGCAATCTAACGATCCCACCGCGAGCCCAGACGCTCAGCAGCAATCAGCCGGGTCCGTACGCATGGACGTGCGGGCTGGGTTCGACGGCGCCGGACGCGTTGGTGGCTGGGTCCCGCTCAATGTACAGCTCGTTAACGAGGGCGCTGAGCTGAAGGCCAAGGTCGAGGTCATCGTCGACCAGCCAGGCGGGCGTAGCACCTATAGCTACGTGCCAACGACGTACTCGAT
This sequence comes from Chloroflexota bacterium, assembly GCA_019247135.1. The sequence goes on from JAFAPL010001106.1 coordinate 18,715, forward strand.
GCCAGTCGTGCTGCCGCGCTTGAGCAACCGCACGTTCAGCATGGACGCAAACCTGCCGAACGCCACGAACAATCGTCTCACCGCGCGCCTCGTCAGCGACCCGGGCGGCGAGCTCATCACCGAGCAAGACATCAACATGACGCGCGTGCCACTCGGCGACTACTTCTGCGGCGTGCTCGCGCGTGACCCGTCTTCCTACGACTTCCTGGCCGCGCTCGATCTCCCGCCACCCATCCGTCGCGTCCGCACGGCGCCCCTCGACCCCACCACCGTACCCGAGCGCGCGCAACTGCTCGGCAGCTTCGATTGCCTGATCATCGACAATGCCGCCACTGCCCAGCTGCGACCCGAGCAGCTGGAAGCGATCCAGGTCTGGGTCGGCACGGGCGGGTTGTTGATAGAAGTCGGAGGCTCGACCTGGCAGAACACGCTGGGTCCGTTGCCACCGGATCTCCTGCCCGTTGACCCGAGCGGGCTAGCCAACGTCCAGTCACTCAGCGCACTTGGCGACCTCATGGGCACGCCAATGGACGCGCAAGGGCCCTGGCTGGTAAGTCAATCCCGGCCGCGAACCGACCGTGGCGCCCACGTCGTGGTTTCGCAGGACGGCGTGCCGCTGATCGTCGCGTCCAAGAGCGGTGATGGGACGCTGATGTATCTCGGGTTCGAGCCAACCACGCGTAATTTCCGAGCGTGGAGCGGCAACGACGCGCTGTGGCGCTACCTGATCACCCACGCCGCGGTTGACAACGGCGTGGGATCTGCCCTGGTGCGTCCGTACTTGCGCTGGGGCGGGCGCGCACCGCGCCTGGCCATGGCTGACTTCTCCACGCACCCGAAGCCGACCCTGGATTGGTTCTGGGTCCTGGTTGGCGCGTATGGCGTCAGCCTGAGTGGGTCGTTGTTCTTCTTTGGCCGGCGCGGCATGGTCGGCTGGGGGATTATCTCGGTCGTTGGTCTGACGCTCGGCGCGGGCGCGCTTGCATTTGTCGTGGCGCGAGCGCATGCCGAACCTGACGCCGCCGTCACCCGGGTCATCGTCGTTCGGCCGATCAACGTTGGCAACAGCTCGGCCGCATATACGCACGAGTACCTTTCTGTCCTGGCGCGGCGAGACGGCAACTTCAACTTCCTCCTGCCCTCGGAAGACCTCGCCCGCGGACTGTATTTCCCATTCCCACGTCCAAGCGACGAATCCGATTCCACCTGGCCCTTCCGCGTCGGCGAGAGCGCGCAGCAATCGCTCGACCACCTGCAGTTGAAACAGGGCCAGCTGGCTACGGCGCAGGTGGACGGCCAGCTCAAGCAGGCACCTGGTGTGCAGGCCGACTTGCTGGTCGAAAACGGCGCGCTCACAGGCACCGTGACCAACAGGACGGGTGGTCGCCTGAGTGACGCGTACATCGTGGTCGATAGCGACTTCCGTTCACTGGGCACGCTCGAGAAAGACCAGGCAAGTCAGGTCGACTTCCTGCTCCCGCAGCAGGCCGCGGCAGGCAATATGGCCGCCACGGCGATCGCCGACAAGCTGACCCCGCCTGGCTCCTCGGGCAAACCAGGCGCATCTGCTCGGCGCGACCTGCTGGAATCGTTGTTCTCGGCGCGGTTCCTATTCCAGCGCATGGAGCTGCGCGGTCCGACCCTCGTCGGCTGGCTGCAGCAGCCGCCGAACCAGCTCGACGCGCCTGACTTTCACGTCAGCAATGCCGATTTCACGCTGCTCGTCCAACCGCTCCAGGCGCAGTTGCCGATCGGGTTCGAGGGCGAGGTCCCCGCGGCGGCGATGAACCGCCGTGACCTCGGCATCCAGTCTGGAGCACCGACAGACCGCGACTACTACACGGTCGCGCCAGGCGAGGCGGTCACGTTGCAGTTCACGATTCCACCCAGCGAAGGATCGTTCCGGCTCGAACAGCTTCGATTGAATCTGGATGCCCAGGTGACGGGTCGGGTCCGCCAGACGCAGATGCCATTCGCGGTCCAGCTGTTCAACTGGCGCTCCGCGGAGTGGCAAACCTGGGAGGTCGGGAACGGCAGCAGCATCGTGCCGGATGGCGACCGCTACATCTCCGCCGCCGGCGAGGTACGTTTGCGCTACATGCTGGATGCTTCGCTGCAATCGACGATCCGCGAGGTTCGGCTCAATCGGCTCGACGTGACGGCGGTTGGTGCAATCCATTGAGCATCGATGTGCACCCGCAGCAGCCGGTCCTCGTTTCGACGGCGCCGCCTGAGACAGCGGTGGTCGTCGATCACGTCGCGCGTCGGTTCGGCGCGCGCATCGTCTTGCGTGATGTGTCGTTCACGGTTACGCCTGGTCTCGCCATGGGCATCGCCGGGCCCAACGGCTCAGGCAAGACCGTGCTCCTGCGGCTGCTGGCAAGTCTAGACCGTCCCAGCTCAGGTGAGATCAGGATCCACGGCTATGACACGGTGCGGCGCGCACGCGCCGTTCGGGATCGGATCGGGTATGTGTCCGAGGAGCCGATGCTGTACGACGGCCTGACCACCGAACAGTAC
>JAFAPL010001135.1 GCA_019247135.1 Chloroflexota bacterium
AATGTGCTCCAGCGGAATATCGTTCTGGTGGGGGCCGTGCCCGCTCCCCCAGCACACGTGCAAGCGAATCTGCTCCTCCGGAATATCGCGCAATGCGTAGTTCAGCGCCTCCACTCGGAGCTGTGCATACCGTCGATACTCCTCGACGCTCATCCCCGGAAACATCTGCCAGCCGTCGGGCAGATCCGGATCGTCGATCTGGAGATTGATCCCGGCATCAGCGATCGCTCTGTACTCGCTGTGCATCGCGTCGGCGATGGCGTACAGAAACTCTTCGTCGCTTGCGTAATAACGATTGAACAGCCAGTGCTCGATGGTGCCGGGCGCGATGGCTGGCAGAAAGCCTTCCACATCCAGTCCCGCGAGCGCCGCTTTGAAGTTGGCGATGTCGCGCTCGGCAGCTTCCTGGCCGACGTACGCGAGCGGAGCGGTGCAAACGACGGTCGGATTGACATTGCCGCGCGGCAGGACGGGCGTCATTACGCGACGCATGCGGCCACCGCCGAGCGCGTGGAACTCCGGATAGTCGCGCGCGTCGCGGGCGACGATATTGCGCGCGGAGCCCTGATCGGCGCCATTCGGCGGCTGCTCCAGACCGCTCATTCGCTCGCGCGCGTAGTGGGAAAAATTCAGCTTGCTCAGTTCGCCGTCATTCACCACGTCGATGCCGATCTCCGCCTGGTGCCGCACGACCTCAGTCACGGCCGATGGCAGCCGGTCGAGAAACTCGGCGCGACGGCTCTCGCCGGCGCGAAACATCTCTTCGAGGTCCGCCGGGCGCGGGACCGTGCCGGCGTGGGAGACCAGGATCCGCTCGGTGCTTCGTCGCATACACCGCCATGCTATCCAGGTCTACGCTCTGCGCCGGCGCGCCGCGCGGCCCCGGAGGGGTACTCTTCGACCACTCGCCCTCATGCGCCGACTTGTGTGTGCCTTGCTCGCGTTGGTGCTCCTCGCACCCGGCCTGGCACACGCTCAGGAAGATACGCCCGCCTGCCCCAGCACCGGCATCCCTTCGACCGCACCGCAGCCCACGCCCACTCCAGCCCCCATCCTGCCCCGCGTTGAGGGTCCAAATGGCGTCGTCGCGCTGACCTTCGACGCCGGCGCTGATCGCGGCTACGCCGACGACATCCTCGACACGTTGCTCGACAATCAGGTGCCCGCCACCTTCGGCATGACCGGTCTGTGGGCCGAGTCAAACCCTGAACTTGTCCAGCGAATGGCTGCCGAAGGCCATATGGTCATCAATCACACCTACGACCACCGCTCGTTCACCGGCCTGTCCGACCGGCTCGGCGGACTTTCCGCGGGGCGGCGCCAGGAGGAGCTCGCGCACGCCGACGACATCATTACGCCGTTGATCGGGCACACCACCTGTCCGTGGTACCGGCTGCCGTACGGCGACGGTGACGCGCGTGCCGTTGGCGACGCAGCCGAGATCGGATACTCGATGCAGGTCGGCTGGACCATCGACACACTCGGCTGGCGCGGCGTCCCTGTCCAATCGATCATCGACCGCTCGCTCCGGCTGGCAGCGCCAAACGCGATCTACGTCATGCACGTCGGCGCTGGCTCCCGCGACGGTCCAGCCCTGCAGTCGGTCATTGATGGCTTGCGCGCGCAGGGTTACGGCTTCGCCACCGTCGCCGCCCTGTGAGTGACATAGACTCGGTCGGGACATGCCCGCGACACGCATCCATCCGCGGATCCTCCAGATCGCCGCGCCATTCGAAGGCAACGGCCTCGTCAACTGTTATCTGATCGACGCGCCCAAGAAGGCCATCATCGACACGGGCACGGCAAGCGTCCCGCGCGCCTCCCTGTTGCCAGCCCTCCAGGAGATCGGCTGGCAAGCCTCAGACGTGCGCGTCATCATCAACACCCATCTGCACAGCGATCATGCCGGCGGAAACGCGGACATGCTGGAGGCAAGCGGCGCCGGCATCCACATGCACCGAGCCGACGCGGAGCTCACCGACCGTGACCAGTACCTCGAGAAGTACTGTCGCGACGCCCTGCGCCTGATGGGCCAGGCGGACCAGATCTCCGAGAGCGAGGCAGTCCAGTTGCAGATGCTCGGGCGGGAGTGGGGCGTCGAGCGCCGCCTCGAAGAGGGCGACGTCATCGACCTGGGCGACGAGGTCCGCCTGACAGTCCTCCACACTCCAGGTCACACGCCGGGTTCGGCATCCTTCTACTGGGAGAGCGAACGCATCCTCTTCAGTGGTGACGCTGTGAACGGTAGGGGCGGACGTTCACCTGGCTTTCCGCTGTATTTCGACGCCGCCGATTACCTCAACTCCATCAAGCGTTTGCGCGACATTCCTGTTGAGACTCTGGCGCAGGCGCACCGCTATCGCTGGTCGGCTCCCACCCAGAACGCGATCCGAACCGGAGCAGAGGTACGTCAGACGCTTGAGGACTCTATCGCCGCGTGGCAGACGGTCGATGTGGCGGTCAAAGACGAACTGGGGAGGGACCCGCGGATTCAATTTCCAGAGCTCGTCCACCGGGTCGTACACACCTGCGCGCCAGCACTCGGCAATGATCCAGACGCCGAAGGTATCCCGCCCGGCGCCATTCCGACGATCGCCGCGCACATGCGTACGCTGCCTGAACGCCCGTGAGAACATGACCATTTACGCCCAGCTCGGCCTCGAGCCGGTCATCAACGCCGCGGGCACCTCGACCCGCGTTGGTGGGCCACTCATGCACCCTCGAGCGGCGGCCGCCATGGCAGAGGCCGCGAGCAGTTGTGTGCCGTTGGATCGATTGGAGGCCGCGGCGAGCGACATCATCGCCGAGCTGACCGGCGCCGAGGCGGGTTACGTCACTGCCGGCGCGGCGGCAGGTCTGACGCTCGCCGCGGCGGCCTGCCTGGCCGGACTGGACATCGGCGTGATGGATCGCCTGCCCGATACGAGCGGGCTGCCAAACGAGATCGTCGTCTGCCGCGAGCAGCGCAACGGATACGACCACGCGTTGCGCGCCGCTGGTGCGCGGCTGGTGGACGTGGGCATGAACGAGCGCGTCGCGGGCGCCGGCGTCCGACGCACGGAAGCCTGGGAAATTGAATCCGCCATATCAGAGCACACGGTGGCTGTCGCGTATTTCGCGACTCCGGACAGTGCCCCACCGCTCGAAGAGGTTGCCGAAGTATGCCGACGCCACGGCGCGGCTCTGATCGTCGACGCTGCCGCGCAGCTCCCGCCTGCCGCCAACCTCCGCTACTTCATTGCGGCCGGAGCTGACCTGGTGACGTTCAGCGGAGGCAAGGGGCTGCGCGGTCCTCAGAGTACGGGGATCCTCGCCGGTCGACGCGACCTGATCATGTCCGCGGCGCTGCAGCATCTCGATCTCGACGAGCACTGGTCCACCTGGGAGCCACCAGCCAACCTCATCGACCGCACGCAGCTGCGTGGTTTTCCACGCCACGGTATCGGTCGCGGGTTCAAAGTGGCGCGGGAAGAAATTGTTGCGCTCCTGGTCGCACTGCGCTGCTTCGCGGCTGGTGACTATCACGCGGACATCGCCCGCTTTGGCGACTACCTCCGCACCATTGCCGACGGATTGGCAGACCTCCCCCACGTTACGACAAACATGGTCGGCGGCGTGGAAGAAGACCGCTTTCCACACCTCGAAGTTTCCCTCAACCAGTCACGCGACGCTTTCGCAATCAACCGTCGTCTGAAAAACGGCTCGCCCGCCGTCTACATCAACGAAAGCCGGCTCCACGAGGGCACACTGGTTGTGCACGCGATCGGCCTCGAAGAGCGTCTGATTCAGCCGCTGATCGCACGATTGCGCGCAGAGCTGGCCGGCTGACGACGTGGGGGCGCGTCTCGGCATAGACATCGGCGGCACCTTCACCGATCTCGTTCTCGTCCGATCTGACGGAACCGTCGTGACCGAGAAAGTGTTGTCGACCCCGGACGACTTCGGGCGCGCCATCGTGACCGGAGTCCGCGATCTCCTCCAGCGAACCGACGTCACGGTCACTGACGTGGTGCACGGCACAACCGTTTGCTCCAACACCATTCTGGAGGGCAAGGGGGCGCGCACCGGTTTGATCACCACCCGCGGATTCCGCGACGCCCTCGAGATCGGTCGCATGCGGTATCCGCGACTCTATGACCTGACCTGGTCCAAGCCACCGCCCCTGGTTCCTCGTCGCCGGCGGCGCGAGATCCTCGAACGCCTCGATCACACCGGCAACGTTGTTGAACCGCTCGACGAGGCTTCCGTCGAACGCACGCTACGGCTCCTGCTGGAAGACGGCATCGAGTCTCTGGCGATCTGTCTACTCCATAGCTATGCCAATGCAGCTCACGAACAGCGCGCGCGCGAAATAGCTGAAACGCTCGCACCCGAGCTGCCGATCTCGCTCTCCTGCGAGGTGCTTCCAGAGATCGGTGAGTACGAACGCATGAGTACCACCGTCATCAATGCGTATTTGCAGCCGGTGGTTGGCAGCTACCTTGCCAATCTGTCGCGCAGCCTTGGTTCAATCAACGTGCACGCACTGGTGCAAGTGATGCAGTCGAACGGCGGCATCATGGCCGCGAGCGCGGCGAGCGAACGGCCCATTCACATTGTGGAGTCCGGACCTGCCGCCGGCGTCATTGCTGCTCAGCACCTGGCGGCCGAATGCGCCATTTCGGATGTCATCGCGCTGGACATGGGTGGCACCACGGCAAAAGCCTCGATCATCGAAGCCGGCACCCTTCAACGTGCCTCGGAGTTCGAAGTCGCCGGCGGATTGAATATCGGTAACCGCCTCAACACTGGCGCGGGTTACAGGTTGCGGGTTCCCGCCATCGACATCGCCGAAGTCGGCGCAGGTGGAGGTAGCCTCGTAAGCATCGATTCAGCCGGCGCGCTGCATGTGGGCCCCGAGAGCGCTGGGGCGGCGCCTGGTCCTGTCTGCTACGGGCTCGGCGGTGAGCAACCGACGCTCACCGACGCGAATCTGCTGATCGGCTATCTCAACCCTTCCGCCCTGCTCGGCGGTTCTTTGAACATCGATTTCGGACGAGCGAAAACTGCCTTCGCCCGATGTGTCGCCCAGCCACTCGGCCTGGATCCCTTGCAGGCCGCATACGGCGTGCACCAGATCGCGGTGGCCAACATGGTCCGCGCGGTGAAGGCCATCTCGTCAGAGCGCGGGCGCGATCCGCGCCAGTTCGCGTGTGTCGCGTACGGGGGGAACGGTCCACTGCACGCGGTTTCCGCGGCAGCCGAGATCGGTATCAGCCTCGTCATCGTGCCGCCCTCGCCGGGCCTCTTCAGCGCGTTCGGCTTGCTCACCGCTGAACCGTCCGCGCACGCTGCACGCTCGCTGTTGCGAGTTACTCAGACCCTGACAGCGGATACCCTCGAGCACGCTTATCAACAGCTCGAACGTGAGGTTCTCGATAGTCTCGTCGCGCAAGGCTACGCGCCAACGCAGGCGCGACTCGCGCGCACGATCGACGTCCACTACGCCGGCCAATCGTTCGAGCTCTCACTCGCGATGCCGTCGCCCGTGGATCGCGCAGCCGTGGAGTCCATAGATGTCCGCTTCGGCGCCGAACATGAACGGACGTACGGCCACCGCGCCGGCGACGACCCGGTCGAAGTGGTGCACATCCGCGTTCAAGGCCGCGTTCCAGGGCGCGCGGTCTCAACAGGTCGCCAGGTGTCGGCGAAGACCCCGCCCGCCACTGCCCGCGAGGCGTACTTCGGCGCCCGCGACGGCGTGCTGCAAACGCCGGTCCTGAATCGTGCACATGTGGAGGCAACACCGCGGCCCGGTCCACTGATCGTCGAAGAATACGACGCGACAACGGTCGTGCCTCCCGGCTGGACTATTCGGCGTGACGATCGCGACAATCTGCTCATCCAGCGGAGTCAGGCAACATGAGCGGCCCCGATCCGATCACTGCTGAGTTGATCCGTAACAGTCTGCAGGCCATCGTGGACGAGATGGCGCTCACGCTCGTGCGCACCGCCTACTCGGCAAACCTGAAGAGTGCCATGGACCTCTCCTCAGCGGTGTGCGACCGCCAGGGCCGCCTGATCGCTCAGGGACTGACGCTGCCGCTGCACCTCGGCTCCATCCCGGACGCGATGGATGCGCTGCTTCGTCGGTTCGAAGGCACGTTTCGGCCGGGCGACGCATTTGTTCTGAATGATCCATACGACGGTGGCACACATCTGCCGGACTTCTTCGTCCTGCAGCCAGTCTTCGTGGGGGACGAACACGCGGCGTTCGTCGTCACGGTCGCGCACCACACCGACGTTGGCGGGCGCGTCGCCGGCGGCAACGGTTGGGACTCAACCGAGATCTATCAAGAGGGCCTACGCATTCCGCCCTTGCGCCTGTGTGTCGACGGGCGCATGAACGATGACTTCCTGCGTCTGTTGAGCGCCAACGTGCGGATCCCCATGAAGGTGCTGGGTGATCTCCGAGCGCAGTTGGCCGCCTGCCACATCGGCGAGCGCGGACTCCTCGAGCTGGTTGGCCGCTACGACCTGGCGACACTGGACGCGGCATTCGCGGAGATGCTGGAGTACACCGAACGAATCGCGCGCGCCACGATCGACGAGCTGCCCGACGGTCGCTACGAATTCACGGACTACCTCGACGATGACGGCATCGATCCGGACCCGATTCCAATCCACGTCACGGCGGAAGTGCGTGGCTCGGAGCTCGAAATCAACTTCGATGGCACGAGCCCACAAGTCAAGGGCGCGATCAACTGCGTCCTCTCGTTCACGCGCTCCGCGGTCTACGCGTGCGTTCGTTGCTTGCTGCCGCCAACACTACCCAACAACGAAGGTTATTTCCGAGCCGTACACGTCGTTGCTCCGCCCGGCAGCATCGTCAATCCGCTACCGCCGGCGCCGGTCGCCGCGCGCGGCTTGACTGGTTATCGCATCGCCAACGCGGTGATGGGGGCACTCGCACAAGTAGCGCCGGAGTCCGTACCGGCCTGCGAATCTGGTGGAGACACGGGCATCAGTCTGGGTGGCTACACCGTCGATCGACGCGCCTTCGTGTTCCTCGAGTTCCTCGTCTGCAGCTGGGGCGGCCGGCCGTTCGCCGACGGCATCGATGGGGTCGCGTCGATGGTCGTAAACTTCTCGAATTATCCGGTGGAGGTGATCGAGCGCGAATATCCGCTGCGTATCGAGGAGTACGGGTTTCTGCCAGATACCGGCGGTCCTGGCAAATTCCGCGGCGGCCTGGCGCTGGTACGCCGTTACCGATTTCTCGAACAGTCCGGTACCTTCCAGATCCGCGCGGACCGGAGTCGCTTCGCGGCCTACGGCCCCGCCGGCGGGGGATCCGGCAGCCCATCGCGCAGCATCCTCAACCCCGGACCAGACGGACGAGAGCTCCCGCCTAAAACGACCCTGCACGTGCAGTACGGCGACGAGCTGCGCCACGAGCTGGCCGGCGCCGGCGGTTTCGGCAATCCACTCGAGCGCGACCCGAACGCGGTGCTCCAGGATGTGCTCGACGAAAAAATCACTCCGCAACACGCGCGCGAGGCCTACCGCGTGGCCCTCGCAGGAGACGACGGCTGTCGCGTCGACCAGGCCGAAACCGCGCGCCTCCGCGGTGGTGGTAGCCTGCTCGTATGCTGACCCCGGCGACTGAACGGCGTTCGAAAGGCTATTCCACCGACCTCGTGGTCACCGCGGAGCAGGCCGAGGCCATTCGTCAGTCGCTGTACCGCACCGACCCCAGCGCAACGGGACGCATCCTGCCGAGCCTGCCCGAACGGTTGTCGGCCGAAGACCTCGAGTTCTTCAATTCGAACGGCTACCTCGCCGCGAACGGGCTCCTCACCGCCGACGAGGTACAGGGATGCAAAGACGCGTTGAGCCACCTGATTCGCCACAAGGACAGCTGGGCCGACCAACGCGTCTGGTCGCAGCAGGAGCCGTACTTCGCTCAGGGTGGCGAGGACCCGCGCGCCGCGGATCCGGAGCTCCGCATCCGCAAATTGGCGTACTTCGTCCAGATCGAGCCGTACCTGGACGCGATGGCGCAACATCCGCGGCTCATGGTCGCGGTCGACCAGCTCATCGGGCCCGGCTCGCGCATGGTCCAGGACATGGCCCTGTTGAAACCGCCTTTCCGTGGCTCGGAAAAACCATGGCACCAGGACACCGCGTACTTCGAGTGGACGCCGCTCGGCGGCATCCTGGGTACCTGGATCGCCCTCGACGAGGCTACGGTCGAAAACGGCTGCATGCAGGTCGTGCCAGGCAGCCATCTCGGCGGGCCGGTGCCGCACTTCCATGTGCGCGACTGCCAGATCGCCGACTCTCGGATGCAGGTGGACCGCGCCGTGACGATCCCCCTCCAACCTGGCGGGGTGCTGTTCTTCTCGGGCTTGATCTACCACGGCACACCGCCCAACAGCACACCGAAGAGACGTCGTGCACTCCAGTTCCACTACGCCGCCGCGCAGTGCACGCGGATGACGATCCAGGAACACGGCGCGCTCTTCAACGCCGGCGGCCTGTACGCAGGCTGCCGTGATTGGGACCTGGCCGCCGGCATGTCGCGCGCGGTGCTCACGCCGTAGCCGGTGTGCCCTTCCCCTGACGTTGTTGAAAGACTTTCATCCCGTCACTAGAACCCCGCGCACGTGCGTCTCGATTACCTGAGTCGACGCCTGATCCAGTTCCTGATCGTTCTATGGGGCGCGGCCACCCTGAACTTCCTGGTGCCCCGTCTCGCACCAGGCAATCCAGTTCGAGAACGCCTCGTCTCCGCTATGCAACAGAGCGGCCCGATGCAGCAAGGCATCGAAGAAATGGTCCGCTCGTACAACGTGCAGTTCGGGCTCGATCAGCCGCTGTACATCCAGTACTTCAAGTACATGGGCTCCGCATTGCGCCTGGACTTCGGGTACTCCATCGCTCAGTACCCGGTCTCAGTCATGACGCTGATTCTGAACGCATTGCCGTGGACGATTGGACTCCTCACCGTGGCCACGCTGCTGTCGTTCACGCTCGGCACGCTGCTTGGAGCATTACTGGCCTGGCCGCGCGCACCGCGCGTCCTGCATTACCTTGTCCCACCGTTGATGGGGCTGTCGTCCATCCCGTATTACCTGCTCGGGCTGATTCTGGTGTACCTGCTGGCGCTGAGCGTGCCTGCGTTTCCACTTACGGGTGCGTACTCCATCGGAGCGACCGTCCAGCTCACTCCGTCGTTCGCCGTGGATGTGATCCGCCACGCGGCTCTACCGAGCCTCTCGATCATTCTGGCCGCGATTGGCTTCTGGGCGCTCGGCATGCGCGCCATGATGGTTACGACCGAAGGCGAGGACTACATGGTGCTCGCCGAAGCGAAAGGTCTGCGAGCGCGCCGGATCTTTTTCCGCTACGCCACCCGCAATGCCATTCTGCCTCAATTCACGTCGCTGGCAATCCAGCTGGGGCACATCGTCTCAGGTTCGGTGATCGTTGAGATCGTCTTCGGCTATCCCGGGATCGGCAACCTGCTGTTCCAGGCCATATCTGCCTCCGACTACTTCGTCATTTATGGCGTCGTGTTCGTCACCGTGCTCGCCATCACGCTGGCTACATTGTTGATTGACCTGCTCTATCCGTTGCTCGATCCGCGCATCGTCTACAGGCGCGGCTGATGCTCGGATATGTGCGCCGCAATCCTCAGCTGCTGGGCGGCATCATCATGATGGCGATTCTGTTGTTGATCGGACCCGTCGGCTCACACGTGGTCGACATCAAGCGTGCGCAGCCGCTGTCCGACATTCCGAGCATGCCGCCGAGCTCCGGATTGCCATTGGGCAGCGACGACCAGGGACGCGACTTGTTTGCCGTCCTCGTCGCCGGAGTCCCGCTCACGCTCCAGGTGGGTTTTCTCGCCGGTGCCATTGGTCTGGGCATCGGCACCATTCTCGGACTGATCAGCGGCACACTGGGCGGAGTCATCGACGCCATCATCCGCATGGCCGTTGACACGCTGCTCACCGTTCCGGCGTTGCTGGTGCTGATCATCATCGCCGCATCGATCAAAGGCGTCATCTCGGTGACGATTATGGGCCTGGTGATCGCCTCACTCGCCTGGATGAATCCGACGCGCACCATCCGCGCCCAGGTGCTGACACTTCGCGAGCGTGGTTACGTCCAGATCGCTCGCCTCTCAGGCATGAGCGGAGGGAAAGTCATCCTGGCCGAAATGTTGCCCAACCTGCTGCCTTACCTGGCTGCCGGATTCGTCGGCGCCGTCTCCGCCGCGGTTCTCGCATCGATCGGTCTCGAAGCGCTCGGACTCGGTCCACAAAACGAACCGACCGTCGGCATGACGATCTACTGGGCGCTGTTGTTCAATGCCTTGCTCCGCGGGATGTGGTGGTGGTGGCTGCCACCCATCGTCATTGTCGTGACATTGTTTCTGGGCTTGCTGCTCGTTTCAGCGGGCCTTGACGAGCTTGCAAATCCGCGCCATCGTCGACGCGTCTGACGGATCAGGAGGTACGCGCATGTCTTCACCTATTTCACGTCGAGTCTTTCTCACAACCTGGTCAGGCGCACTGATCGCCATCGCCGCCGCCTGTCAGTCACAAGAAGTCCCCGTCGCGCCGGCTTCGACGGCCGCTCCCGCGGCTGCTGCGCCGACCGCCGGCCCGACGTCAACTTCCGCTCCCGCGGCTGCTGCCACCGCGGCGCCCGCCGCCGCCCCGACTTCGGCACCCGCACCTGCCGCGGCACCAACCTCCGCGCCCGCCGTTTCCACGAATGTCGCGCGTACCGACACCCTGATCATGACCGTCTCCGATACGTTCGGTCAGTTCCAGGACGCCACCCTCGCCAATCCGTTCCTGCGCGCGACGCAGCGCACCGGCTGGCACTTCATGTTCGAGCCCCTCTTTTTCTGGAACCCATACTGGACCAGCGCCGTCACCTGGCCCGCTGGACTTCCGAATGAACCCGCCCGGATTCCCTGGCTGGCTGAGAACGCGACGTACAACGCGGACTCCAGCCAGCTGACGATCAAACTACGGCAAGGAGTCACCTGGAGTGACGGACAGCCGTTCACAGCCCAGGACGTACTGTTCACGCTGAACATGTTGAAGGCCAACTCGCCCGATCTCCTCTTCGCCTTCGACATGCTCACCTGGGTCAAAGACGTCACGGCACCCGACGATCTCACCGCACAGATCACCCTCAACCAGCCCAACCCCCAGTTCCTGGGCCGCTACTTTTCCTGGTTCCAGGACGTCGGATTCCCTATCGTGCCGCAGCACATCTTCCAGGGGCAGGACCAGAAAACGTTCACCAACCTGGACCTCGACAAAGGCTGGCCGGTCACGACTGGTCCCTGGAAAATGGTCTCGTCGACACCCGATCAGAAGATCTTCGAGCGGCGCGATGACTGGTGGGCCGCGAAAACGGGATTTCGCGACGTGCCCAAGATGAAGCGCGTGGTCGTCCTGCCGCGGATGGAGGACGCCAAAAAAGTCGAAGTCCTGGTGAACAACGACGTCGACACGACACACGATCTGTTCCCCGCCAACATCCCAGCGCTCTTGCAACGCGACAACAAAGTGATGTTCTGGGTCGACGGCAACACTCAACCGTACGGCTCGGTAAGCCCGTCGACGATCATGATCGGCTTCAACAATTCGAAAGCCCCGTACGACGACGTAGACATCCGTCGGGCGATCAACAGCGCGCTGGACCGCAAACAGGTCAGCGACGTGGTGTACAAGGGCTCCGGCCAGGTCAGTGTCTGGCCGTTCGCCCTTCTACCCAATCTGACTCCATTTGCGGACGCGGCCGCCGACCTGCAGACGAAATACCCGGTCGACGCGCCGGACCTGGACAAAACGAGCCAGCTGATGCAATCCAAGGGCTGGCAGAAAGACTCCGAGGGGTTCTGGAGCAAAGACGGCCAGCGTTTTCCGATGGTCGTACTGTTGAGTCCGGGGTTCTTCCAGGATATCGGTCCGATTTTCGTGTCGCAGTGGCGCAAAGCCGGATTCGATGCCTCCTTCAAATCACCCACGGATTTCAACACCCTTACGGCCCAGGGTAATGCGGACGTGTTCATCCGCTTCGATAATGCGATCTACCAGGACCCGTGGGTGGAGCTGGAGCAGTATCACAGCCGCTATAGCGCTCCCACCGGACAGGACGCCGCGCAGCCATACCGCTGGTCGAATCCGGATTTCGACAAATACGTCGACACGATGAGCCAGCTCCAACCCAACGACCCGGCGTTCATGACCGCATTTCTGGGCGCGATGGAGATCTGGCTGCGCGAATTGCCGGCTCTCCCAACGGTCAAGTGGTACTTGCGCGTGCCATTCAATCTGACATACTGGCAGGGCTGGCCAAATGAGAAAAATCCATACGTCTGCGGCGGGGGATGGCACCGCGGCGCGGCCGGACTCCTCCTGCACGCCGTGACGCCCTCGACCGCCTGACGATGACAATCAGGCCGTCGACCGTCTGACCATGGACACTGGCGCCCCGTTCCGCCTGCTTTGGCCTGCCGGTCAGACGGCGAATTCCGGGGCCACGTTCTGCCTGCCCGCGGAGGCGGCCGCCGACCTCCGCGTGGATGCGATCGTCACCGCGATGGCGCTCCCCGATACTCCACCAGTGCGCCAGGCCAGGCGCGACCGCTTCGCGCACGAGATTCTCACCAATCTGCTCACCGACCCCGAAGTGATCGGCCACCGGCAGTCGATTCTGACTGACCTGCTCGACAATCCATCTCTCGCCGACCAACTTGCAGCCCTTCTGCCCTCGCTCGAGGCCCTCGGAGATATGCCGCGCGGCGAACGCTACCGTCCCGGGGCGCAACCCGAGCTGGAGCGAGTCGCGCGGCGTCTGACCGACCTCGAGCTCCTGATCGACGCCGTCCGCCAGCTCGGCGAAGCTCTGGCGGACCCAGCCATCCGCTCGACCGGACTGCTCTCACTCCGCGACGGCCTGGACGCGATGCGGCGCGCTCCCGACTTCGCGGCGCTCGAAGTGGAGCTGCCAAAACTGCGCGCGACGCTGGCCAGCGTGCGGAGCGTCATTCTCGGTGTCAACCTCGGCCCGGATTTGACGCCGCGCTCCGCCACCATCCTGGAGCTGCGTGACACTCCGATCGAGGGCCGGCGCAGCCTGCTGTGGCGTGTGTTCGGCGGCCGGGGCACGGATCGTGGTTTGACTCCACTGCAGGAAGGCGACGCCAGTCCGCTCGGCCGACCCAACGAGCTGGTGCGCGACCTCCGCCACCTGCTCGGCCAGGTGGTGGCGCCGGTCCACGCCGCGCTCGAGCATTTTTCTCAGATCTCCAGCTCACGCGTATCGCGAATCGGTCCTGATCTGGCATTTTTCCTGGGTGGCGCGCAACTCGTCCGCCGCTTGCAAGCCGCGGGCTTGCCAGTATGCAAGCCCGCCGTTGCGCCGATCGACGACCGCTGCGCCGAAGTCATCGACGCGTACGATCCGACGCTTGCGCTCGCACAGCACGAGGGCGGGATCGTGCCCAACGCGGTCCGCTTCGGCTCCGAGTCCGGTCGCGTGTGGGTGCTCACCGGACCCAACCGCGGAGGCAAAACGACG
This sequence comes from Chloroflexota bacterium, assembly GCA_019247135.1. The sequence goes on from JAFAPL010001135.1 coordinate 13,594, forward strand.
TACACGCGCTGCGTCGGGCTGACGCAAATCCTCCTCCAGGCTGGTTTATTCGTCCCGGCCGCATCCGCGACGATCAGTCCGGTCGACGCGATCCACACGCATTTCCCAACGCACGAAGACAGTCGGCCCGGACTCGGACGGCTGGACCTGGAAGCCGAGCGACTGGCGGCGATCTTCCGCCACGCGACACCGCACAGCCTGATCCTGCTCAACGAAGCGCTCTCCGGCACCAGCGCACTCGAAGCGCTCGACCTGGCTCGCGGACTGGTCCGTGGATTGCGCCTGCTGGGTGCCCGCGCGATTTACGTGACGCACCTTCACGAGCTTGCGACGAGCGTCGACGAGATCAACGCGAGCACGCCGGGTGACGGCACCGTTGGAAGCCTCCTGGCCGACTCCGACGATTCGCCTGTGGAACTCGCGGCGTCTCCGCGTAGGAGCTACCGCATCGTGCCACGCGCACCCCGCGGAGTGAGTTTTGCCGCCGAGATCGCGGAACAGCACGGCATCAGCTACCCCCAGCTGGCGCAGCTGCTCCGCGAGCGCCATCTCGCCTGACGCTCGCCCGCCACATCTTCCGGCGTGCCAATCCGGTGCATCGGAATCTCTCGCTCGAGCGCCAGCTTCTTCTCTGGGTCCTCCCGTGCCGGAAGGGCTGGTCAGAGCGCCACGGCCGCGCCGTCGCGCCGCGGGTCCGCCCCGCCAGAAAGCACCCCGCGCTCCGCGTCAACCTGGATACCGTGACCGCCACCCACCGCCCACGTCCAGTCCTCCATCAGCTGCACGTCGTGCCCGAGCGCGCGTAGCTCCATCACCACCTCGGGTTCGATCCGACCCTCCACCATCACCCGCGTACCCTCGAACGCCCGCACCCGTGGCGCCTCGATCGCAGCCTGCACGTGCATGCCGAAGTCGAGCGAGTTCAGCACCATCTGGAGCGTCGTCTGCAAGATACCGTAGCTGCCTGGCGTGCCGATGCCCAGCCGCAGCGCACCGTCCCGCGTGACGATGCACGGAGCCATCGGCATGTCTCGCTGCTGCTGTCCGGGTCGCAGAAAATTCGGGCTCGACGGCTCCAGGTCCGTCCAGTACAGAAAATTGTTCAGCACGATCCCAGTGTCGCCGGCGACAAAGCCGCTCCCGAACGGAGCACCGTTGCTCTGCGTCACCGACACCAGGTTGCCCCAGCGGTCTGCGACCTCGAAATGCGTCGTGTGCTCCGCGCCGCGCGGAACCCCCGCCGCGATAGAACCGTTCCCGCTGACCACGAAGCGCTCGCCTTCGCTCACCGCGGCGCAGCGCGGATCCAGCAGTTGACGCCGGTCGGCAGCGTACTCCTGACTGAGCAGCTCCGCGAGAATTGCGGGTTCGGCGGACGCGTAGTGCGTTCGATCCGCGCTCGCCAGCTTGATCGTCTCCAGTAGCAGGTGGAGATACTCCGCCGAGTTGTGCTCCATCGACGACAGATCGGTCGCCGCGAGCATGTTCAGGCACTCCAGGTACTGGAAGCCGGACGAGGGCGGGGGCGAGCAGTGGACTCGCCAATCGCGATACTCCACCGCGAGCGGTTCGCGCCACGTGGGCGCGTACTTCGCCAGGTCCGCCTCGCTCAACCATCCACCCGCCGATTGCACCGCCTGCACGAGCGATCGGCCGACGGCACCGCGATAGAAGGCGTCCGCGCCGCCGTCCGCGATCTGGCGGTAGCTGCGTGCCAGCTCCGGCTGAACCATCACGCTGCCGGCAGCCGGCGCTTCGCCGTCCGGCAGCAACGCGCCTCCACGTTCCGGGTGGCGCTCCAGCCGCGCCGCGTACGTGCTGAAGATCCCGGCCGACCAGGGACTGACCGGCCAGCCGTTTTCGGCCAGCTCGATGGCTGGCGCGAACAACGCCTGGCGCTCCAGCCGCCCGAAACGCTCGTGCGCCGACAGCCAGCCGGCCACCAGGCTCGGGACAGTGGCCGAGCGCACGTCCATGTCGATGTCGTCGATGCTCGAAAACGCGCTGGCCGTGGCCGCCCTGGGCGCCGGACCCAGGTAGTCGAGCGCGTGCACTCGGCGCGTCGCGGCCTCGTAGATCAGCATGCAGCCGCCACCGCCACCGATCCCCGACATGAACGGCTCGACGACCCCCAGTGCCGCGCCGACGGCAACCGCCGCGTCTACGGCCGTGCCACCCGCGAACAGCACCCGCAAGCCTGCCGTCGCGGCCAGCCCGTGTGCCGCGGCCACGACCCCGCTTCGGCCGATCGCCGGCGCCCGATA
>JAFAPL010000202.1 GCA_019247135.1 Chloroflexota bacterium
CGCCTTCGCGCGCGAGCGCCTGGGCAATCGCCCAGGCGATGCTGCGGCGGTTGGCGACTCCAAAGATCAACCCCCGGCGGCCGTCCAGCAATGGCATTCCGGCAAGCATACCGGTCGTATCATCGTCGGCCGATGAAGCTCTCGGAAGGCGCCAAAAAAGTTGACAATCAGCCGAACGCATGTTCTAATAAACACATGCAAGCCGCCGAGGCGCCGACAACCACGACGAGCCGCATCGACTACCCGCCGCGGCGGATCTACTCGGTCGCCGGCGTGCCGCCAGAGATCCAGGCGTATGCGCTGGCCAAGTACTCGCGCTCGAGCCAGGGCATGCTCGAGAGCATCCAGGAGCTGAGCCAACAAAAAGCCGAGCAGTTCCTGACCACGTTCTACTTCCAATATGGGCATCGGTCGATCGCGGACCTGGCGCATCTGGTGTTCGGGCTCGAACAGATCTCGATCCTGGCCGCGATCGCCGTCGTGGACGAGCCGGTGTGGGACGGCCAGGAACGCAGTACGCGCTATCAGCCGTTTCGCAAGACAGGCTGGCATCTGCCGGACGAGGTCCGTGGCACGCCTGGCCAGGCCGTGTTCGAGCGCACGGCCGAGACTCTGCTGGGTGCATATGAGCACCTGAGCCACGCGCTGGTCGAGCAGTTGATGGACGCGGTGTCGCGCCCGCCCGAGATGGCCGACGGCACGTATCGGCGGACGCTACGTGCGCGCGCGTTCGATGTCGCGCGGTCGCTGTTGCCGCTTGCCACCTACACGAGCGTCGGGCAGATCGTTTCCGCGCGTGTCCTGGAACGACAGATCAGTCGCCTGCTGAGTTCGCCATACGCCGAGATTCGGGCGGTCGCGTCGGAGTTGAAGCAGGCTTGCCAGACGCCAGCCGCCGCGCCACTGTCAGCTGAGCCGCAACCCGCGGTTGCGCCGACGCTGGTGAAGTATGCGGATGCGTCTACGTACCCGACCGCCGTCGACGCCGAGATGAATGATGCGGCATGGCGGCTGCTCGGCGACCTCGGCGAACCCGATCGGTCTCACACCGTAGAGCTCGTACAGCCAGCCAGCGATCCGCTCGACGAGATCGTGACCACGCTGCTGTATCGGCACGCTGCTGGTGGCCACAGCTACGCGCAGGTACAGATGCTGGTCGAAGGCCTGAGCGAGCGGCGGCGTGAGGAGATATTCGATCTCGCGGTGGCCGCCCGGGGTGCGCGCGACGACCTGCTGCGCGACCACCAGTCAGGCTACGCGCTCATCTTCGACGTCCTGGTCGACCTGGGTTCGTACCGCGACCTGCATCGACACCGACGCTGCGTCCAGATCGCGCAGCCGCTCGGCTGGCAGCACGGCTTCGAGCGCGCCGAGGACGTCTTTACCGCGGGCCTGGGCGCGCAGGCCGCGCTGGGCGCACTCGAAGCCGGCCTGGGCGAGTACTACGCGGAGTCACTGCAGAAGGCCGAAACGGCGGCGGGTACGGTCGCCGACGTCAGCTCTACGGGGGCGAGCTACCTGCTGCCGCTGGGCTACCGCGTACGCTGCGCGTTCAAGATGGACTTCGCGCAGGCCGCCTACATGATCGAGCAGCGCACCCAGCCGCAGGGTCATTTCTCGTACCGCCGCGTGGCCTGGCAGATGTACCGCGCGCTTCGAGAACGCTATCCGAAGCTGGCCGAGCCCATTCGGGCCGTCGATCCAGACGGCCCGTTCGACCTGTTGCGGCGATGAACGCGCTGGCGGGCGTGCGTGTCCTCGACCTGACGCGCCTGTTGCCGGGCCCGTTCTGCACCATGCTGCTGGCTGACCTGGGCGCGGACGTCGTCAAACTCGAGGAAGTTGGCGGTGGCGATCCGACGCGGCACTACCCGCCACTGGTCGGCGACACGGGCTCCCTGTTTCTGATGGTCAATCGAAACAAGCGCAGCCTGACGCTGGACTTGAAATCGAACGACGGTCGCGGGCTCCTGCTACGGCTGGTAGAGGGCTTCGACGTGGTTGTGGAGAGCTTTCGGCCAGGTGTGATGGAGCGTCTCGGCCTGGGCTACGACGTGCTGTCGCGGCGCAACCCACGCCTGGTGTACGCCAGCTTGAGCGGCTGGGGCCAGTGCGGGCCATATCGCGACCGTGCTGGGCATGACCTGAACTACGTCGCGCTGACGGGTCTGCTCGGCTACAACGTCGGCGCGGACGGGCAGCCGCACCCCCTGGCGGCCCAGGTCGCGGATCTCGGTGGCGGGACACTGGCTGCCCTGGCCATCCTGGCCGCGGTGATCGCGAGACAAACAACTGGCCGTGGGCAGTGCGTGGACGTGAGCCTGTTTGCGTCGGCGTTCGCGTGGCTGCCGACCCTGGCCGCGTCACTGTTCGCGACGGGCCGTGCCTATCCACCAGGCACGCCGCCGTTGAGTGGCGGGCTACCGCAGTATCAGGTCTATCGCACCGCTGACGGTCGTCATCTCAGCCTGGGCGCGCTCGAACCGAAGTTCTTCGCCGCGTTCTGCCAGCGCGCTGGCCGACCCGACGTGCTCGCGTTGGACGCGGCGCAGGCCCGCACCGAGCTCGAGCACATCGTCGGCGAGCGCACGCTGGCCGAGTGGCTCGACTGCTTGAAGGACGTCGACACCTGCTACGCGCCGGTGAACACGCTCGAGGAAGCTGTGCGTGATCCCCAGGTTGCGGCACTCGGCCTGGTGACCCAGGTGGAACATGCGCGCCTGGGCGCGTTGCGCCAGATCGGCCCGCCGTTCGCCTTTTCGGACACGCCGGCGCGGGTGGAGCGGCCGCCGCCGGAGCTTGGAGAACATACCGAGGAGGTCCTCGCCGAGATCGGCCTCAACCCTGCCCAGGTGAGCGCGTTGCAGGCGCGCGGGATCGTCTAGGGCGCATTCTCCACGGCGCTGGCGCCTGAGCCACGTAGCGCGAGCGGCGAAGTTGCTCTCGAGGCGGGCCGGACTCAGAGGCTCGCTCGACGCCGCTGTTCGACCAGCCACTTGGGCGGGCGGCCGCGGCGCGGCATCTCGCGTCGAAGCTCTTCGTCCGTCTCAGGCTCGGCGATCGCTTCGATGGACTCGGCGTACAGCGCCCCGCCGCAGCGGGTGCATCGCAGCTGACGCCAGTCGGCGACGCGCTGGGCGGCGCTGCCATCGCCCGGATGCCACACGCCGTAGGACGGCAGAGGCTTCCGATCAGCCTCGAATGAGCCCACCGCCGTGCCGCACAAAAAACACTGAAGTTCGGCAATGTACTTCGTGTGGCTTCCGGCCCGGTCTGTCTGGCTCATTCGCGCGTCCCTCCAGGCCACCCGAGGTTGCATACCGCGGGCCACCGACGCTCGCGTTCTGTGACCCTCGTGGCTGAGCCACTGCCGCGATACACGCGAAATTTGCTCTCCAGGGTCCAAGGGGCGGGGCCCCCTTGTCACTTTCAATACTTCTCCCCCTCCCTGGGACAGACGCGTGATGCAGAAAGTCAGGCGAAGGGATTGGCGAGGGCGAGGGTATCCAAGCCGGCCAGGCGATTGATTGCAAGGGCCAGGTTG
>JAFAPL010000276.1 GCA_019247135.1 Chloroflexota bacterium
CGCCGACCGGCATATCTCGCGGCGCACCGCAGGCCCTGTTGATTACTGGCCCGTGACGCGACCGATCACTGCACCGGGGTCGGGCGGCGCGCCATCGCCGGTCCACACCACGTACTGGTCGGGGCGCACCAGCACCATGCGCGAGTCATACGCCTCGCGGCCGCCCGAGTAAGTGTCACGCACGACCTTCAGCGGCACGCGGCGAGCACGCGCGGCGGACTCCAGCGACTCTACTGAGTGCTCGTCCACATCGAAGGCAAGCAGCGTGAAATCGTCGCCCAGTTCCTCGAAGACATTGCGACCGTTGCTGAGCCCACGCGGCGAGAGGTGGTGACCCGCTTCGGCTCTCAACGACAGTCGCCCATGAATGCTGCACACGCCGTTCGCAGGACCCACGATGATGGACGAGCCCTCGTAATGCGGCTCATAGCTCTCACGCGGACGCATGATGCGTGTGGCCCCGTACTCGGCCCATGCACGTTCGAATTCCGCGCGGTCTTTGTTCGGACTGTATCGCTCCAACCAGTCCCGATCCTGGTCGATCCCACCGGCGATCATGACGTCTCCGGTTTCAACGAAGATCGGCCGACGCTCTTGTTCATACGAATCCAGGAGTTGCTGGCCTCCCCAGCCCTGCAGGCGTGCGGCGAGCTTCCAGCCCAGGTTCACGGCGTCTTCCAGTCCGGTGTTCAGGCCGAAGCCACCATATGGCGGATGCTGGTGGCATGCGTCACCAGCGATGAATATGCGCCCCAACCTGTACTGACTGGCAGCCATGACGCGCAGATCCCAGAAGCCGATATGCTCGAACTCCGCCTGAAACTCGAACCCGGCCGCGTGGTGGAGCAAACCGAGAAAGTCGAAATTGTCCGGACTGGTGTCCGCAGGCACGGGAGCGTGGAAAAAGAAGCCCTCGCCGACGTCGATCCGGCCGAAGAATTGCCAGTAGCCCTTGAGCTCCGGCTTCATGACCCTGAATGTGGTGGACGGTGGGAATCGATTGAGAAACTCGTGCAATTCTCTGGACCGCAAAACCGCGAGAACCATGCGTTGGTCGTAGTTGCGCCCGCCACGATCGATGCCCATGCTCTGGCGCACCAGCGATTTGCCGCCATCGCAGCCCACCACGTACTGAGCTCGCAGGATGCGCTGACCGACTTGTGGCTCAGTACGCCGATTGTCCTGCTGCTCCGTATCCGCCGACCAGCTGTAAAAGGGAGCGCCTTGTTCGCTGGACGGAACAATCGTGACCGCGCCGCCGTCGTCAACCTGCGCGACATTGACCGCGGTCCAGCCGAAAAGCGATGTGACTGTCGGCAGCTCTTCCAGCCGATTGCGTAGCACCGCCTCGGTGCAGTACTGCGGGAGCCGCTCATTGGCCTGAAAGTAGAAGTCGCGAATCTTTGCGCCTCGTCCACCAAAGGACGTCTCGGCATGAAAATACGGGCTCGTCAGGTCCTGGTAGACGATCACGCTGCCGATGGGATAGCCGCGCGGCATGACACGCGCCGCGCGCAGCTCGTCGGCACAGTGCCAGAAGTAGAAATGCTCCAGTGTTCGATTGGTGAGACCCTGACCTTTCGGGATCCGCTGGGGAGTCAGGTGGCGCTCGACCAGCACGCAGGAGATTCCGCGCTGGCCCAGTTCCACCGCCAGGGCCACGCCGACGGGTCCACCTCCTACGATCGCGACGTCATATGTATCCAAGGTGCTGCTCGCCCTCGAAGGTTATCCGTCCAAGCATGTCGGCCGACAAGGTCTACGGCCCATCCCCCTGGGGAGGGGGTTGACACTGAGCCGGCACGCGGGCTACAGTGTGACGAGTCCCCCTCCCCAGGGGGTAGGAGTAGCTCACCATGCAGGCCGACAAGAAACAGATCCTGAATCGCCTGGCGACCATCGAAGGCCACCTGCGCGGCATCCGCAAAATGGTCGAAGATGACGTCTACTGCGTCGACATCCTCAAGCAGTCCTACGCCGTCGAACGCGCCGTCAAAGCCTTCGAAAGCGCGCTGCTCGAGGGCCATCTCGCCTCATGCGTACCGACCGGCTTCAAGGAAGGTCGCGACAACGAGATGATCCGCGAGCTGGGCGAGTTGTTCCAGCTCGCACGAAAGTAACTACCACGCGCATGACAACGCTCGAGAAAACGCCAGAAAACAAGGCCACCCAAGTCAGCTTCCCGGTTACAGGGATGACCTGCGCTTCGTGTGTGCGCCGCATCGAAAAGGCCCTGGGCCGCCTCGACGGTGTATCGGAAGCCAACGTAAACCTGGCCACCGAGAAAGCACACGTGGTATTCGACCCGGCGCTGGCATCACTGGACCACATGCGTGCCGCGGTCGAAAAGGCCGGCTATGCCATCGGACCGCTGCCCGAGCCAGTTCCGACACAGCCTGAACCTGGCCGTGCGCCGGCTCAGCCAGAGGACCCTCAGGACATCGAAGGCGAGCGCGAGATTGACGACCTGAAACGCAAGTGGACGCTGAGCCTCGCTGCCGGCTTGCTCATGATGGCTCTCGCCTACCTCCCGCTCAACGTGCCGACGGACGTGACCGCGCCCGTGCTGCTGATCGTGGCAACTATCGTCCAGTTCTGGGCGGGCGCGCCCATCTACCAGGCGGCGTGGGCCTCCGCTCGTCATGGCGGAACCAACATGGACACGCTGATCGCGGTCGGCACGAGCGTCGCTTACGCGTATAGCGCCTTCGTCACGCTCTGGCCACGGCTCGCCATGACCTGGGGGTTCCCGCAACACCTCTACTTCGAGACGGCCGTCATCATCGTCGCGTTGATCCTGCTCGGACGCTGGCTCGAGGCACGTGCCAGAAAGCAAACCGGCGCCGCGATCAAAGCCCTGGTGGGCTTGCAAGCCAGGACTGCGCGCGTGCTCCGCGAGGGCGTCGAGCGCGACCTGCCGATTGAGCAGGTACGGGTTGGTGACCTGGTCCGCGTTCGGCCTGGCGAGAAGGTGCCCGTCGACGGCGTTGTCGAGGACGGCCGCTCGGCGCTGGACGAGAGCATGCTCACCGGCGAGTCCCTACCAATCGAGAAGGGTCGGGGCGACCAGGTCATCGGCGCCACGCTCAACAAGACGGGCAGCTTCATCTTCAAGGCGACGAAGGTCGGTCGCGACACGACGCTGGCTCAGATCGTCAGGCTGGTCGAAGCGGCGCAGGGATCGAAGGCGCCGATGCAGCGATTGGCGGACCGTATCTCTGAAGTATTCGTGCCCGCGATTTTGATCCTTGCTGCGTTGACATTCATCGGCTGGCTCATTCTCGGCCCTGAACCGCGCTTCACACTGGCGCTTCAGGCGGCAATCGCCGTACTCATCATCGCCTGCCCGTGTGCGCTGGGGCTGGCCACACCTACGGAGATCATGGTTGGCACAGGCAAAGCTGCCGAATACGGGATCCTGATCCGCGATGGGGAGGCACTCGAAGGTGCGCGGCGCATCAGGACGATCGTGCTCGATAAAACCGGCACGCTCACGCGTGGAAAACCTGCCGTCACGGACATCGTGGCGACTGATGCTCTCATCGACTCCGAACTGCTGCGCTTTGCGGCCGCGGCTGAGCTCGGCTCGGAACACCCACTCGGAGAAGCCATCGTCACTCGTGCACTGGAGCTCGGGCTC
>JAFAPL010000738.1 GCA_019247135.1 Chloroflexota bacterium
ATTTGCATGGCCTGCATTATGCCGCCAGGTTGACCCATAGCACGCTGCTGCGCTCAATGGACTCTTTCCCGGTCTCGTGGTTGCGCAGCGTCGTACCGTCCTGCCGATTGGTGCGCGGCGTGATTCCGCCTGTGTCGAGCGCGCGGCCGTTCCTGGCGTGAATGCGCCGTAGGTACTCTTCGGCGCCGTGCCGATCGTGCCCATCCACGTCACTGATGACGCTGTACTGGACCCTGAGGCCAACGTCGTGGAGCGACTCCGCTTTTTCGGCCAGACTGTCATCCCTAAACGACTCAACCGGCGCGGTCACTTTGCTCGCTAAGCGGGTCGCAGGTCCTCCGGCGACAGGATCTGCGACCGCACCGCAAACAGGGCGGCTTGCGTTCGGCTCTCCACGCCGAGTTTGTCGAGAATCGCTCGGACATGTGACTTGACGGTCGTCAAGGCGATATCCAGCGATCGCGCAATCTCCTTGTTGGTGCGGCCGCTGGCCAGTCCGCGCAATACCTCCCGCTCCCGTTCAGTGAGCGGCACGTGGTTTTTTGGCGCGCGCATCTCCTCGATCAGGCGCGCCGCGGCGCGGCCGGACAGATGCACCTGTCCCGCGGCCGCGTGGCAAATCGTTTCCACCAGCTCGTCCACGTTCGCACTCTTCAGCACGTACCCGATCGCACCCGCCTGCATGGCGCGGACAACGGACCCGTCCTCTTCCTCCATGCTTGTGAGAATGATGACCTGCGTCGCCGGCAGCTCGGCGCGGATACGCTGTGTGACTGTTACTCCGTCGACGTCCGGCAGCAGCAAATCCGTGACAACCACGTCCGGACGGAGCCGCTGCGCGGCATTGATGGCGCGCATGCCACTGTCAGCTTCGCCGACGACTTCCAAATCGGGTTCGCCGTCCAGAACTGCTCGAACGCCATTTCGGACAATCGGATGGTCGTCGACAAGTAGAACTCGGACTGTCATTGCACGTTTTTCTCCCGTCATAGAACTGGCTAATTGACGTGCCATGCCGATAGAACGTTCCGAGCGGCGTTCCCGAAAGCTTCGTCAGCCGCAATCTGCCGCAGGAGAGCGACGGATTCTGCTGTAGGTCCAGATCGCTCGAGAGATGTGAACGCGGCGTAGCGCAGGTCCAGCGACTCATCTGCCGCGAGCGATATGGCGCTCAGGCTCGACAGTACACCATCAACGTCAGTGAAATCACCCAATGCCAGCGCCGCCTGGAGCCGCAGTTCCTCGGCAGACGCCCTGGTCAGTACATGGCTGAGGGCTACAGCCACGCCCGGCCTATTAGCCGGCACGAGGACGCCCGTGCCATTTCGGAGCTGCTTCACGACGTGAATGCGCACCTCGTCGCTCTCCAGTGAATCCCTCAACAACTCGAGCAGGAACGGCACGACACCCGGATGGCGGACCCGCTCCAGATCCATGAGCACGTCTAGTCTGGATGTCACGGTCGCCGAAGCCCGCGCCCGATACTCGTTTACCAGACGCGTCAACTCATCGGCCACGTCACTCACTTCGAGACAATGCCAATCCGAATCTGGGTGCCAACGCCGCGTTCGCTCAAGACGGCAAGAGTCCCCCCGATGGCAGACGCCCGTTCTCGCATCGATTGCAGTCCAAAGTGGCCCGGCCGTGCCGTTGCGGTATCGAATCCAAGACCATCGTCGGTGATCATCAGCAGCACTCGGTTCTTGTGAAGCTGGATAACGATGTCGACGCGAGTAGCAGCCGCGTGCTTGGCGACGTTGTGGAGCGCTTCGCGAACGATCCCGATCAGCGCGTCCTGTGTCACGGCTGGCAGGTCTGGGTCATTCGCGACTGAGAGCCGGATGTCGAGTTGGTGTCGTTTTCGAAAGTCGGCGGCCAGCACCGTCAGCGCCGCGGTCAGTCCTCGGGGCACCAGAGCGCCCTCACGCATGTCGGTCAGGAGCCCGCGAACTTCGCTTTGCGCGGCCTCGGTAAGTCGGAGGAGATCGTCGAGGACACGCTGCACGTCACTTTGGTCGGCAAGTCTGCGTGCGCGGCTGGCGCCGAGGGCAATGGCGTACAGGGTTTGCGAGACCGTGTCGTGCAGGTCGCGTGCGATGCGTGCGCGCTCCTCGAGCACAGCCGCGCGGGCGGTGCTTACCCCGTCGTCATTCCTTCTGAGCGCGCGTTGGCGGTGGGTGCCAGGCGCGTGCGGCGGCGCACCAAGGTACTGGCGAACCGGCGTAGCTGGCCGCAGCGCGTGCCCGATCACGCCAGCGGTTGGCTCAACCTTTGGGTGAGACATGTGAGGCCTGATCCTGAAGGCGGCCGCGCAACACGAGCAATCGAGCGTATTGGCGCGTGTTAAAAGGGAACGGTGCGCTCGCTCGGGGCCGAAAGCCGAATCGGTAGGGTTGATCGTGATCGGCCGAGCCATGTCCGTCCAGCGAGCCCGTGGCCGGACTGGCATTCGCCGCGGACGAAGGTGTCATGAGTGGGGTAAGCATCCTTTCCGGAGGCCGCGCTGTGCAGCGATCTGTGTCCTCAGGATGCGCTGTCGTAGCTCACGTGACCTTGGTCTGGGTGCGTACAAAGTCTGTGTGTCGGTGCGTCTGGGTGTGCATGTCGCTCAGCCCAGTCTGAGGCCTCCGATTCATTAGGCACGTCACGTCTTCGCGGAGGCCCGACCGTCGAACTAACAGACGCCGCGTCTGCTGCAAAGAGCTGTAACCGTGAAATCGCTCGGGCTCCACGCGCACACTGGCCTCCACACCGTGCCCACGCGCACGATCCCCGGGCACAGCGTCTCGTCGGGTCGACAGGTGCTGCGTGTTGTGGCCGACGGTGCGAGCTAGCGGAGCACGACGCAGGCCGTTGGCAGCATCACGCTGCCCACAGCCTGGAAGAGTCAGATGTTGATGCTCTGCGGCACCGATGACGGCAGAAGGTACGGATACTGGAAAGCCAAGGGTAGTCGTGCGTTCCGGGCGTTGATCGACGCCTCGATGGACCCGAGCGCGTGGTGTAATGAGCCGAGGCGCTCCTGGATCTCGACGTTGCGGTGCGTCGGTAGGAACCAGGGCAGATCATAGCGACCGAGTTGCGTGTAGTGGACACTTCCGAGCGTATAGGTGAGACTCAACTGCAGCGCCGCCATATCGAGCGGTGGCAGTAGATCCAGCCACTGCGCTTCAGTGGTAACCGCGATCGCTTCCTCCACCGGCACGTAACCCGCCCCTGGAGCGAGCGGCGTGTACGCGGTGATGTTCGCCTGCGGGAAGTTCCCTGCAGCGTGCATTGCGCTGGCGGCGTACATGATGGCTGCGAGCGCGTCGACGAGGGTCGCGGTCGAGAGCACCTGCGGAAACGTGGCGACGCGGCCGCCGTCTTGCGCGCGTACGATACGGGCCCAGCGCTGCAGCGCCGTATCGCTCTGCACCGCGGCATCGTCGAGATAAAAGACCGCGAGGTACGATGCCACCCACTCGCGAATCGCATGCCAGATCGCGAGCGCGTCGTCACGATACGGGTACTCAAACGGCACTGTAGCGCCGAACCGCGAGCGGCAAAGCCGCCGGGTACGATGGCTTCGTCGAATGGAGTCCGTGTCAGCGACTCGGCCGCTACTTTGAGGTCGGACGCAATCGTGCCGGCCTGCAGCTTGTCAACGCCACCGCCGCTGGATACCAGGAAGTGAATGGCCGACCAATTGATGAAGATGGCCCCTTCGAAGTGCGGCCGCAGCAGCAGTGAAACCGGATGATGGTTCGGCAGGGCCATGTGGGTTGCGACGATGAATGGTTCCACGAACAGGTGCGTTCGGGCCAGGTGGGAAATGATCTCGTGGTGGTTGTCATCCGCGGGCGCGACGACGGTCTTGGCCGCGTTCCAGGTCCAGGGCGACGTTCCTGCCGGCGGTGCGTACTGCACGGCGCCCCTGTCATCGGGCAGGATCGCTATGGGTGTGAGCCGCTGCGAGCCTTTCGGAACTCCGAACCAAGCCACGGGTCGGTAGGCGTATTTTCGTCCGGCGGGATACGCGCTTGGTTCAAGATCGGCGAGGCTCTGGCGGTAGTCGGCGACGACCAATCGACCGGATGAGAGAAGCGCGTCGAGATCGTCGTCCGCGAACGCGGCAAGCGAGCGGAGCCCCTCGTTGGTCAGGGGCCGAGGATCTGTCGGGCGCTGGATCGCCGTCGGATTGGTGCCCGCCACGCGCCACCATGCGAAGGCATCGTCGTCGTGGAGAAGGTACGCCGGTGGCGGCAGCGGGATCGCGCGGAATTGAGCTCGGTAATCGTCCAGCGATTGCGGCCGGCCCGTGGGTGAGGATGTGTTGAGTCGGCGCCACAGGGAACGAATCAGCGCCATGACTCGTCGGTGGATGGATTCGCGAGTTGAGCACCGTTCGCTTCACGCTGGTTATGCGCGACTGCCATCACGACGGATAGGACTTGTTTGATCCAGGCGTGCAACGGCAGCTCCTCCCGCGGCAGCCCTTTTTGCATTGCGAGTGGAGCCAGCGCGTCGTAATCGTATGCATAGGACCCGCTCGCCTGCGCGACGGTCGGCTTTTCGATGGATTGGTGCATGCTTTGCCTCTCAGCCCGCCGCGGCCCGGTTGACGCTTGCCACCGCCGTCAAAATGACGTTCGTCACAGCCTCCGGTTGCGAGATCATGATGACGTGCGAGCCTTCGATCTCGGTGATGTTCGCTCCAGCGCGCTGTGCCATCGAGCGAGTAATGTCGGCACCGGCTGCCTTGTCGCTGGTCGCGACCACGGCCCAGCTCGGCAGGCGCTTCCAGGCAGGTGTTCCATTCGGCTCGGAAAACGCCAGCTCTGATACCGGACGCTGGGTGGCAGCCAGCACGTCGGCTTGCTCTGCCGTCAGATCCGCAGCGAATACCTCGTGGAATTTGCCCGGATCGACCGCGAACTCCACCGCGGTGGCGCCGCCCGCACCCGTTGGATAGTGGAACGGCAGTTGTGCGCTGCCCAGGAGACTGTCCTTCGAGCTACTGGCAAGCTCACTCAGTCGCTCGCCCTCGTCGGGGGCGAAGGCGGCCACAAAAACCACGCCCACCACGTTCGTGGACAGGCTGGCCGCGTTGCTGATCAGTGCGCCAGCGTACGAGTGGCCAACGGCAAGCACGGGCCCCTGGATCTGCGCCATGACGCTCGCCAGATACGCGGAATCAATGGCGATTCCGCGCAGCGGGTTGGCGGGCGCAATGACCTGGACTCCGGCTCCCAGCAGGCGCTCGATCACGCCGGTCCAGCTGGAGGCGTCCGCAAAGGCGCCGTGCACCAACACGACCGTGAGAGGACTCGAAGCCGATGGAGCCATCGCCGCCGCCGCGTTTGCGTTGGCCTTTGCGGCGTCGATTGGTTGTGCTGCCGCCACACTCGGAAGGCCCGTCGAGAGCGCCGCCACGACGAGCGTGGCGGTTCGCAGGAACTCTCGTCGCGGCATGATCGCTCTTTGACTGGGAGCACGCGCCTCATCGCAGTTGGTCGTCATCCCGATATACTCCAGTTCAGTTGCCAGGATCGTGGTCTTCAGATTCGGGCAGCGGCGGCGCGTTGGTACCGGTTATCGGAGTGAATGCTGCGGATCGTTGGAATGGTCGCGAGCGTCGTTCCAGAGGACGAGCTCATAGGGGTAATGCCGCTGACCGCCGGGTCGGGTTCGTCCGTCTTGCGTCCAACCTCATCCTTCCGATCGGTACGTGGGCCCTTCCGATAGACGCGGCTTCCAGACTCGACAGGGAGAACTGACGCTTCCGAACCTCCTGGCTGAGTTGGACTAGCCATGCCCACACGCTGCCGCCGATCCACGGCTGGCCGATTACTTGCCTGCCCGGTTGCACAAACCTCGCGGACGACGTGACCCTGGAAGGATCAATTTATGAACGGCGCAATACAGGGAGCTGAAGCGGTGCTGAGCCTGGTGGGCGTACGTTCGCACGCTGTACGAGCGGCAGGAGTTCCACTTCGCCGGACCTGTCGACCGGACCCGGTTCCTCGAGGATTACCTTCAACCGGGCCGGGCAGAGACAGCATGTGGTGGTCAACTATCGGCCGCGCAACAAACTGCTGATGTTGTCGCGGCTGGTCGATGGTAGCGGTCGGTTCGCAACGGATCACACAGCTCCGGTGCGCAGCCTCGCCAACAACCCGCAGTAGCCGGCCGTATCCTTCCATTCCTGCACACTAGT
>JAFAPL010000834.1 GCA_019247135.1 Chloroflexota bacterium
ACGTATCGGTTCAACGTGTCTGGCAGGCAGGCGACGTGCTGCAACTGGAGCTCCCGATCGCGCCCCGACTCGTCGAGTCCACGCGCGGGTGCGTCGCGCTCGAGCGTGGTCCGCTCGTGTACTGCCTGGAGCAGGCCGATCATCCGGATGCTCATGTGCTGGACCTCGCAGTGAATATCGAATCGGAGATCCAGGATGGGGGATCGTGCGCGGAGCTGAACGGCGCCATCACATTGAAAGCACGCGGCATGGCCGCACACTACGAGGACTGGTCGGATTCGACATTTCGGCTGCTCAGCATGCAGCAGCCAGCAGCACACGAGGTGTTGCTGACAGGCGTACCCTATTACGCATGGGCGAATCGCGAGCCAGGCGCGATGCGCGTGTGGATCCCGCGCGCACCCGCCTGACGAGCTAGATTTCGGTGGTCGGTGGCAGGAGCAGGCCGCCGTCGACCAGCAGGCACGTTCCAGTGACGTAGCGTGCTTCGTCAGACGCGAGATAGACCGCCGCGCCCGCGATGTCCGACGGTTTGCCCGGTCCAAGCAGAATCTCCGTCTCCGCTCGCACGTTGAACTGGTCGTATCGCTCGCCGCGTTCACCGGGAAAGAGTCGATTGTCGATGAACCCTGGAGCGATCGCATTCACTCGGATGCCATGCGGAGCGAGCTCGCGCGCCTGAGACATCACCAGCCGTTTCAGCCCCGCTTTCATGGACCCGTAAATGGAGTCCCAGCTCCAGGGTCTTTCCTGGTGGACGGACGTGATGGTGATCACCTGGCCGCCTCCGCCCTGCGCGATCATTTGCCGCGCCGCGAGCTGTGTGTTCACGTACGCTGCTTTGAACGGCAGGAAATAGCCCTGATACAGCTGATCCTCCGTCGCATCCAGGTACGACCGCGACGCATTCCAGTCCCGCCGGCCGGGGTTGGCGTTGTTGACCAGGATGTCCAACCTGCCGAACCGATCCACCGTGGCGGCGATCGCGCGTTCCATATCCGGGGTCGAACTGGCGTCACCCAGCTCGACGATCACGTCGCCGCCGGCTTCCTGCATCAACTTTGCCGCGTCCTGCGCGTGCCCGCTGCTGGGTTCGCGGTCCAGATCGTTGACGACGACCTTTGCACCCTCGCGAACGAACGCGAGTCCGATACCGCGTCCAATCCCGTGACCACTTCCAGTAATGAGCGCAACTCGATTTTCTAGTCTCACCACCCCAACGGTACGTCAGAGCTCTGCCAACCTGCGTTCCAGAAAGCGTCGCTCGGGCTCGGCAGCGGTCAGCGCAAGCGCGCGGTGGTATTCCGCGCGCGCTTCGTCGGTCCGACCCAGCCGCCTCAGCAGCTCAGCGCGCGTCGAATGCAGGTACGGGTACTCGTCGAGACTGAGGGCGTCGACGATCTCTAGCGCCTCGGCTGGCCACCCGGCCTGGGCGACTGCGACGGAGCGGTTGAGCTCGACGACTGGCGAGTGCGTCAACTCGACCAGTTCACCGTACAGCGTCGCCACCTGAGGCCAATCGACAACTGGCTCGATCTGGAGCGAGGCGATGGCAGCCTGGAGCACGTACGGTCCCCGTCCGCCGAGCGCCATGGCGCGATCGAGTACCGCTCGACCGCGTTCGATCTGGGCCATGTCCCACATCGAACGGTCCTGATCCTCCAGGAGCACGAGCTCGTCGTTCCGAAAACGCGCCTTGCGGCGGGCGTCGTGACAGAGCATCAGCGCAAGCAGCCCGTGTGCTTCTGGCTGCGTCGGCATCAGATCCACCAGCAGCTGGCAAAGACGGATGGCTTCTGCCGCGAGATCGACCCGTCCGGCGTAGCCCTCATTGAAGATCAAGTAGACGATTGCCAGAACCGCGGCGAGGCGTTGCTGCAGATGCTCTTCGGACGGTATCTCGAATGGGATGCCCGCGGCCCCGATCTTGGCCTTGGCGCGCGACAGGCGTCGCTTCATCGTCTCGGGCGTGACGAGAAACGCGCGCGCGATCTCATCATTCGTGAGCCCACCGACTGCTCGCAGCGTCAGCGCGACCTGCGCTTCGGTGGCGAGCGCCGGATGACAACACATGAAGATGAGCTCCAGGCGCTCGTCCTGAATCATCACCTCGTCAAACTCGAAGTCCAGATCGTCTTCGACCGTTGTCGGCAGCTCTAGCGACGCCGTCTTCGCGGCGAGCGTGCGTTGGCGGCGCAAGCGATCGATCGCCTTGTTCCGTCCAGTCGCGACGAGCCATGCGACCGGATTCGCCGGCACGCCCGTCCGCGGCCAGCGTTCGGCGGCCATGGTGAATGCCTCCTGCGCCGCCTCCTCGGCGAGCTCGAAGTCGCCGAGGGCACGGATGAGTGAGGCGAGCACGCGGCTCCACTGTTCGCGAAAGACCTGCTCGATCAGCTCTGTTGCTCCACGAGGGGTCGAATCTCCACCGCTCCGCCGAGACGGGCCTGCGGAATGCGCGAGGCCATCTCGATGGCCTGGTCCAGGTTGTCGGCGGTGTACACGAGATACCCGCCGAAGACTTCTTTCGTGTCTGCAAACGGGCCGTCGGTAATCAGCGGCTCGCCTTCGCGAATGCGAACGGTCGTGGCGAACTCAGCAGGCTTCATCCAGCGTCCTGGCGTGACACGCGGGTCATTGGTGATCGAGTAGTACTCGCGCCCCAGAGTCTGGCGCTCGTCATCGCTCATCGCGGCCTGCCAGCCTGACTTCTCGTAGATCAACAGCATGTACTGCATGCGGCAACGTCTCCTGTCAGCAAGTGTCCGTCAACAAGACGAATGGACAGCGGGCAGGGGGACAACGCCTCAGGCGGATTGTGGTGGTCGAACGACAATCCGGTTGTCCAGGGGCACCCGCGGATCCACCCAGCGCGCACGCTCTTCGGCACGCTCACGGTCCTCCTGCGCGAGCGCCTCGCCTTCCAGGACGACCGCTCCCGTCTCGATGTGGACGCGCAACTTCGACACTCCAAGCTCGTCATCCGCGAGCAGCGCCTGCTCGATGCGTGTGGCCAGCTGGATGCGCGAGAGCGTCTCCTGGTCTGACTGATTGCGCACCAGGCTCTCCGCGTAGTGGACCAGCATGTCGAGTGTGGCGTGCGTGCTTGCCCGTCCAGCGTTGATCACCAGGTCCCAGTGGTGCGGGTCCAGCCAATCGATCCCGAACAGGTCCCGCAAGTACGCGCCGGATTCGTGCTCCTGCTCCTCGACGATACGTCTGGCGCGGTCAGCGTCAACTTCACCTTCGGCCATGACGCGCGCGATGCGATCCTCCATCGGGGCGACGACCAACACGCGGATGACACCGCGTACATCGCCCAGAAATTGGCCTGCTCCGTGCCCGACCATGACGACGTTGTCCGACATCGCCAGCTCGGTGACCACCGCTTTGAGCGCAGCGCGATACGTTGCTTGATCGCCCGTGAGCTGTTCGCCGAGTTTGTCGAGCAGCGACAGTGCGCGCCCTTCGCTTTCGGGCTTGTGTGGGGTCCGCTCGAGGCCGGAGCGGGCCCTCACGGCTTCGGTCAACTCGTCACGACTGACGTACCGGTAACCGAGTCGCTCGGCCAATAAACGTGCGATGTCGCGCGTGCCGCTGTGCGGCTCGCGTGAGAAAGTGATGACCGCCACGCGCTGATTGATACCTCCGAACCTACAGTCCGCTTTCGACGTGGAACGCGGAGCTCGAGCTACTGGTCGCCGCGGGCGAAACCGACGTACCTCTCGACGCGGACAGCAGCGCGGCGAAGACTGCCAGCACCGCCAAAAATACCAGGGTCTCGTGCAACGCGGGCAACAACGCACTGGGCGGCGCATCGGTCGTGCGTGCAACCGCCGTGCCGAGCCGCGCCGCGAGCCGGATTGCCAGCACCGCGCCGGTCGCCGCGACGCCCAGACTCGTGCCGATGCTCCGCGTCATGTTCAGAATGCCGCCGGCAGTGCCGAGCCGATTCGCCGGCGCGCTGCCCATGATCGTGCTGTTGTTGGGTGGGGTGAAGAGGCCGAGTCCCAGGCCCAGCAGCGCCAACAGCACCAGTGTGGCCGACAAATCTGCTGGCGCGAGCGCGAGCGCGAACAGTGCGACCGCCGCCGCCAGCATGCCGGCAATGGTCGGCGTCGCGGCGCCAATCCGGTCGACGAGCGCTCCGGCGACCGGGGCCATGACTCCAAGCGCGATCGGGATCGGCGTCAACAGGAGTCCAGTGCTCGCGGGCGACTGGTCCAGCAGGCGTTCCAGGTAAAAGGGAAACAGGAACAAGCTTCCAAACAGAACCGCGTACGACAGCAGTCCAGCGATCAAACCAAGGCTGAACGTGCGAACGCGCAGGAGCGCCGGCTCGACGAGCGGTGATCTCGATCGGGACTCCGTGCGCCAGAACGCAGCGAGACACAGGATGGCTGCAAGTGCTACCCCGAGAAGGCGTGGACTGGTCCAGCCCCAGGATTGACCGTACGTCATGCCGAGCAACATCAGCGCGACGGCCGGACCGAGCAGAACGGCGCCAAGCCAGTCGAACCGTTCAGGCTCGGAGGCTGCGTGCGCGCGAGCTTCACGTGTCGTGCACGGCAGGACCAGCCAACCCAGCACCGTTCCGATGATCCCGAACGGGACGGCGATGAAAAAGACCCACTGCCAACCAAGCGAGTCGATCAGAAAACCACCTACGGACGGGCCAACCGACAAGCCCACGGCCTGGGCGGCGCCCTGAATGCCGATGGCTCGCCCGAGCGCGCGTCGCGGCACCGCGGCGGTGATGATGGCGACGCTGTTGGCCTGCAGCATCGAAGCGCCAACGGCTTGCAGGACCCGGAATCCAATCAGCCAGGCCAGGTTGGGCGCGAAGCCGCAGGCGGCGGAGCCGAGGATGAAAACAAGGAAGCCGAACGTATACAGCGTTTTGCGGCCGAGCAGGTCGGCGAGTCTGCCGAGCGGCACGACGAGCGCGGCCAGGGTGAGGAGATAGGCGATGGCGACCCACTCGACACTGGCGACCGGCGCGCCGAAGACTTCTTCGAGGGTCGGCAAGACCAGGCCGGCGATGCTGGCGTCGAGCTGGCCGAGGAATGCGCCGACGCAGACCGTGCCGACGACCAGCCAGCGATAGGCGGGCCAGCTGGCCAATGCTTGCAGCGGAGGGTGTTCGGCGAAGAGCGCGACCATCGGCCGCTACTACATTATCTTGGCTAGCGCTGGGGCAAGTTCGCGCGGGCCGCGCCACGTGACGCTCCGCGTGACGCTTGAGTGACGCCCCACGTGACGCGGGACGTGGTGGCCTGCCACGTGACGCCTGAGTGACGCTCCGCGTGACGCTTGAGTGACGCCTCACGTGACGCTGGACGGGATGGCCCGCCACGTGACGCTCTAGGTGACGCCTTCGGTGACGCTCACGGACGCCGCGCCAGGCGCTGTAGTGCCACGTGACGCCTGAGTGACGCCCCACGTGACGCCTGAGTGACGCTCCACGTGACGCT
>JAFAPL010000910.1 GCA_019247135.1 Chloroflexota bacterium
GCGTCGACTGATCTGCGCTCTCGATGAGAGAACAGTTCGGGTACAGGTGCAGTAGCCAGTGTCGACGGCTAGTCCGTAGTGGCGACCGCCTCGATCTCGACGAGCAGTTCGGGCCGCGCCAGCCGCGCCTCGATCGTCGATCGGCCCGGTCGCGGCTCAGGGATCAGCTCGCGATACACGGCGTTCATGTCTTCGAACGTCCGCATGTCCGCGAGAAACACGGTCGTTTTGACCAGCCGTTCGAGCGAGCTGCCGCCGGCTTCCAGGATGGCCTTCACGTTCGCGATCGCCTGACGCGTCTGCGACGCGACGTCTGGCCCGGCAACCTGGCCCGTCCTCGGGTCGGTCCCCACCTGACCAGCCGTGAACACAAACCCGTTCGCGCGAATGCCCGCCGAGAACGGAAGCGAAGGACCAGGGACATCGGAGCGGCTGACGACCTCTTTCACATCAGGCAGGGTACCGGTCTATTGGTCGCGTTTTTTGGGCCTTCTGACCAGGCACTTCGCACCACCTCAGCGGTTAGGGTGTCAGCAGTGAGTATTGCAACGCAGGTTGCCGAGGACTTCGAACGCGCCCGACGCAAGGCTTTCTGGCGTCGACTGGCGTCTGGCGTGCTGCGCCGCCAGAACGCGCTGTTGGCGTTCGAAGAGACACGTCGCAACCTGCGCGCGCAATCGCAACACTACGGCGGCTTGCGGGCTGTTCGCATCGACGAGATCGTGGGCAGCCTCGGCCGTTACGCAGACTTCGACCGTGCCTTCCTGCCACGCCAGACGAGCACGCGCATGCGATGGCAGAGCGTCGATCGAGCCTACTACGAAGACACCGCGCTTCCGCCGATCGAGCTGTACCAGTTGGGTGAGACGTATTTCGTCAAAGACGGCAATCACCGCGTGTCCGTCGCCCGTGAGCGCGGCCAGGAGTTCATCGATGCCTACATCATCGAGCTGCACGTGCCGGTGCCGGTGACCAACCTGAGCGAGCTGGAGGACTGGATCCGCAAGCAAGATGCGCTCGAGTTTCTCACTCGCACGCGCCTGCTCGAGCTGCGGCCGGACGCCAACGTGGAGCTCACCCTGCCTGGGCAATACGAGAAACTGCTCGAGCATATCGAGGTGCATCGCTGGTTCCTCGGCACGGAGCAGGAACGGCCGGTCGCGTGGACCGAAGCGGTCGAGAGCTGGTACGACCGTGTCTACCTGGACACGGTCGCGGCAGTGCGGGAGAGCGGCGTCTTGCGCGACTTCCCCGGTCGGACCGAGGCGGATCTGTATTTGTGGCTCATCGAGCACCGCTGGTTCATGCACGAGGCGGGGTGCACCGACGACCTCATGCCCATGCGTGACGTGGCCCGCGAGTTCGCGGCGAGCTATAGCCCGCGGCTCGTGCGCCGGCTCGGTCGCGCACTCCGAAGAGGCGCAGACCTGACCAGAGCCAGTCGCCGTGCAGCACCAGGGCAACGGAGTTGCGCCGGCGCAACGCACTTTTAAGGCAATGCAAACGTTGCTTTAACGATTCGCCGCTCGTTGCGTCAGTAAGGTGGCTGCGGCGTATCTCTTCCGCAGGGGGCTGGAAGAATGGCGCAATTGCCGGCGTGCGCCCAGGTTGCACGCTCCGAGGGCCCACTGCCCGCGGTGCGGGCGTTCTGCCTGGGTGATTTTCGCCTCCTGGTAGACGGACGGGCGCTAGAGAATTGCGGCACCGGCAAAGCCGGCGCTCTGCTTCAGTACCTGGTCAACCACGCAAACCGCGCGCTCCCGCGCGAGCAGCTGATCGAAACGCTGTGGCCAAATCCAGATGCGGACGCCGCCGGGACGTCGCTCCGCGTCGCGGTGCACGCGCTGCGTCAGTTGATCTCGGGCGAATCCAAATCAAATTCGCTCGGCGTCTACGCCCACGCGGCGGGCTACCAGCTGACCGCTCGCCGCCTGTGGCTCGACGTCGACGAATTCGCCGACCTGTGCACTCGAGGTCGGCATTTGTTAACCGCGGGACATCTGTCCGAAGCGGTCAATGCGTACTCAAGAGCGGTGGAGCTGTACCGCGGCGATTTCCTCGAGGGTGCAACCGACAGTTGGGCCGTGGTGCGGCGCGAAGGCTTGAAGGACCAGTTCTTGTTCGCGCTCGAGCGGCTGGCCGAAGCCGCGCTCCAGGCTGGGGCCTACGAAGAGTGTCTATCGTTCGCCCAGCGACTCGTCGAGCAGGACCACTGTCGCGAAAGTGGCTACCGCATTTTGATGACTTGTCATGCGGAATGCGGTCAACGCGGACGGGTGCGCTCCTGGTACGAGCTGTGTGTTCAGACCCTGCGCGCGGAGCTGGGCGTTGAACCTGAGGAAGCTACAACCGGTCTGTATTACAGCTTGATGGGCAAAAGTTCGCCGGACGGTAACGAATCGTCACCCAATTAACGCAAAGTTTACGGGTGAATAACGCCGGGACTGCTAGTTTGGCGCCTGCTCAAGGCCCCAGGGGTGGGGCGAATCCACACAGACGAGGCAGCCCTTATGTCGCGAGCTGGTCCGAATCCCGACGTTCTGATTCGAGTCATCGGCGTGGCGCTCGTTCTGGCGGGTGCGGCGCTGCTCGGAATCGTGACGACAGTCTCCGCCGTGGGCAACTGCAATATCCACGGCGAGCCGAACCCGTGTTTCTTCACGCCACCTCAGGACACGGGCACGCCGCTTGGATCATTGAAGACGGTGAGCAAGGCGCAGGATCCTCAGCTCGCGTCAGGCGGGCCGTTCATCGCCGATCAGCAGAGCCTCGTGGAGTTGGGCAAGTCCTTTTTCTGGGATCAACAGGCCGGCAGTGACGGTCAAGCGTGCGGGTCGTGCCACTTCAGTGCAGGCGCGGATCCCCGCACACGCAATGCCATCAGCCCCGGGCTGAAGGCCACGCCGGTCGACCACACGTTTTCGCTTGGCGGATTCCAGGCGCCCAACTCGACCGTCTCGGCTGGCGAGCTGCCAAGCCACAAGCTCTCGGACATCAGCAATCGCGATTCGAGCGTGGTCAGCGACAGCAACGACATCGTCGGCTCGTCCGGCGTTTTCAACCGGAACTTCAGTGCAGTCGGTCAGAAGGCCACCGGCGGCGCCAATCAGAATCGCGTCCCGAGCGTGCCTGACCTTTGCACGTCTGTCGCGGATCCAGACGGATTCACCGTCCAGGGCGTAAACGTTCGCAAGGTGGAGCCGCGGAACACGCCCACCATGATCAATGCGCTCTTCAATAACCGCAACTTCTGGGACGGGCGCGCCCAGGACATTTTCAATGGTGGCTCACCATTTGGCGCACGTGATCCCGCCGCATACGTCTATCGGAATGGCTCTCCCACCACGGTGCGCATCACGTTCGCCAGCCTCGCTTCACAAGCCGACGGCCCGCCGACGAGCAACTTCGAGATGTCTTGCAACGGGAGGACCTTCCCTGACATCGGGCACAAGTTGCTGAATGTTCAGCCGCTCGGACTGCAGCAGGTCTCGACATCCGATAGCGTGCTAGGCGGTCTGGCGAAAAGTGGCGGCGGTTTGCGAGTGCAGTACTCCGACCTCATCCACGCCGCGTTCAACTCGCAGTTGTGGTCGTCCAATCAGCCGGTCACGATCAACGGGAAGTCGTACTCGGAGACGGAGGCCAACTTCGGCCTGTTCTGGGGGTTGTCGGTCAAGGCGTACATGGAAACACTGGTCGCCAACAACAGCCCAGTCGATCAATTCTTCGACGGCAACCAATCTGCGCTCGGTGACTCGGCGCGGCGCGGGCTGAACATTTTCCAGAGCTTCAATGGTGTTGCTCCCGACCCGACCAACTCGAACAACACGATTCAAGTGACGCTCTCGACGGGGGCGCCAGCCGACGCGCGTTGCATCACGTGCCACGGCGGTCCCGAGACGACCAACGCCAACATCGACAACGTCCAGGGTCAGCGCCTCGAGCGCATGAATTTGCGCAACGCGACGTGCGCCATCTACGACCAGGGATTCCTAACGACGGGCGTACGCCCATTGAACGATGATCCCGCTGTCGCGGGCCTGGACCCCTTCAACAACTCGTTCGCGGAGACTTTCCTTGCGCAGCAGGGAACCCTGACCAGGCTTGTGCCGGGTGTCGCTCAAGATACGCCGCCGTACGGGCTGAATGTGACCGCCAACCCGAAAGTCACCGGGCCGCCACTCGGGGCCACGACGAACTGCGAGAACCAGAACATTCAGTCCGCGTTCAAAGCGCCCCAACTGCGAAACGTCGAGCTCACTGGACCGTACTTCCATAACGGCGGCCAGCTGACGCTCATGCAGGTTGTGGACTTCTACAACCGTGGCGGCGACTTCGATAATGCGCAAGTCGACGAGAACATGCACAGTCTCGGCATGGGAGAGCAGGACAAGATCGACGTGGTCAACTTCCTGCTGGCACTCACGGACGAGCGCGTTGCACACGAGCAGGCACCGTTCGATCATCCCAGCTTGTGCGCCGCAAACGGCCAGGTGGGCGACTCGAACGCGGTCCAGAGTGGTAGCACGTTGCCCGGCGACGGCTCGGCGGCAGTCGCTGCCGACCAGGTACTGTGCGTCCAAGCCGTCGGCGCGGGCGGAGGCGCGCGCCTGAATCGCTACCTCGGCGCCGATCCCTTACAACACTAGGTTCCCGCGCCGGCACGCCGTGTGCACGAGCTTTCCTCGTGCGCACGGCTCGCCTGTTCCTGGCGTTAGCCTTGCTGTCAGCAGCTGCCTGTGCGCCGATGCCGGTCTCACTGCCGACGCCGACAGCGGCCCCGACCGCCCCGCCGACGCCGCGCGTACGTCCTGCTCCGACGCCGGTCGCGCCAACGCCTGTCAGCTCTAGCCCACGCACCGTGACGTTGGCGCAGCTTGCGCCTACGCCGCGGAGCACCCCTCTGGTCGTGGTGCATGTCCCGCCGCTCGGCACTCTCCTGTCCGGTGCGCTGCCGGCCGCAGATGCCGATTATGGACTGGTCGTCGAGGACGTTGCGAGCGGCGCGCGCGTCGGCATGAACGAGCGCCGTGTCTTCCCGTCGGCGAGCCTTTACAAGCTGGCTGTCGCATGGGAGGTCCTGCGCCGCGCGGACGAAGGCGCGATGAACCTGGACGAGCCTCTACAGATCACCGACGAGGACGCCGTCGAGCCGGAGCCCTACGGCGGTGTTGCGTCAGGGCAGGCTCCCAGTCTGCGCGAGGCGCTGGATGCCATGCTGACGGTCAGCAGCAACGCAGCGGCACACGCGTTGTTGCGCGTTCTCGGTCGACATGAGTTCAACGCGGCCATGGGGCAGCTCGGGCTGGGCGACACGCGGGTGCCCGAGGACTCTGCGGCTGACGACCCACAGAGTGACGCCCAGGCGGTGACGAGTGCAGCCGACATGGCTCACCTGCTGTCGCTGATCGCGCATAACCAGATGCTCACGGCTGCTAGCCATGACGACCTGATGCGTCTGATGGCCAGCGGCGGCCCGCCGGATGCCTTGCGTGACACGCTGCCGGACAGCGTCGACGTGTACGACAAGACCGGCAACCTGCCTGATGCGAGCAACGTGACCGCGCTGTTGCAGACCGGGCGTGGCATGGTTGTGCTGGTCGTGCTGGACGAGGGAGTCAACCCGGGCGACGCTCGTGGTGTCATCGCCCAGCTCGGACAGGCCGCCTACGACGCGGTGCTGCGTTGATCGCTCCGTGCGCGCTGCGCCCACCCACGCGGGCATCTACCCTGAGGGCGTGATCCGAAGTCGCCCGTCCCAGGATCAGCTCCTGGAGTGGATGCAGTCCCTATCGAACTGGGGTCGCTGGGGCCCAGACGACCAGCGCGGCACCCTCAACCTGGTCACGCCCGACGTCACGCGCCGCGCGCTCGGCCTGCCGCGCGAAGGCGTCACCGTCAGCTGCGCCAGGCGAATCACCTACGAAGCCGCGCTCGACTCACCCAGGCCGCCGCAGCATTACATGCTCGCCACCGGCGAAGGCTATCGGCCCGGTGAGGGCCCCGATCGCCAGGTCGTCACCGACTACTTCGGCCTGGTCTTTCACGGCCACACGATCACCCACATCGACAGCCTGGCTCACTTCATGTGGGACGGCAAGCTCTACAACGGTGTGTCCTCGCGCCGCATCACCGCCAACGAGGGCGCCACCAGCCACAGCATCGACGCGGCATATCAGGGCATCGTGACGCGCGGCGTGCTCGTGGACGCGCCGATGCTCCGTGGTGTTGAGCTGGTCGAGCGCGGCGACGGCGTCGGACTGGACGACATCGCGCGGTTTGAAGCTCAATCCGGTGTGAAGGTCGGCGAAGGCGACGTCCTGCTGTTACGCACGGGCCAGCTCGGCCATCGTGAGCGGACAGGGCCGGTCGACGTCGCCAAAGTTGGCAGTGCGGGGCCGTTGCCGGAGCTACTGCCGTTGGTCCGCGAGCGAGCGTGGCCGTCCTCGGGTCCGATACGGGTAACGACGTGTCGCCGACCGGCTACGACCGCTTCACGAATCCGGTCCACCAGATCGGCATCGTGGCCATGGGCCTGTGGATCCTGGACAACGCGTGGCTGGACGACCTCGCGGCGGCCTGTGGCGAGCGTGAGCGCTGGGAGTTTTTGATCACCATCGATCCGTTGCGCCTGTCGAACGCGACAGGCTCGCCAGTCAACCCGATCGCCGTGTTCTAGCGCTCGCTCTCACTTTGCCCCGCGTACTTCGCGGGCCGCGTTGTAGATGTTGTCGCCCGCGCTGCAGATCATCCATCCTCCTGATGCGAGATGGCGCGGGCTGGCGCATGCTGCGTGCCATCTCTGCGCGGAAGCTGCTACCAGTTCGTTCAGCTCTCCGCGGGCAGCGCGACCTCCAGCGGGTGGAGCACGTACACGGTGCCACCCGACCCACGCCGCCATCCTCGTTCGAACTGGGCCCGATCGTAGACTCGACGCACGGACGCGT
>JAFAPL010001047.1 GCA_019247135.1 Chloroflexota bacterium
GCTTCCGTCGGCTGATCATCCGTCACGAGCGTCGGGGCGACATCCACCTGGCCCTGCTCGACCTCGGCTGTGCGCTCATCTGCTTCAATGCCCTTCACCACGGCGGGTTCTGTTAGGCGTTCTTAGCGGGACCAAGCCCACCGCCGCGCGTCCCGTGCCCAAAGAGCTCCGGGGCTGATGAGCCGAGGAGCCCACGCTACCAGCGTTGGCGTCCGCTCAGGACAACCACCAGCTCACGTCGGTGCACGAGGAGGACCGAACCGAATCGCGACTGGAAGCGTTGATCTCTCGAGGAGGCAAGATGTACCCGCACAGCACGTTTCTGCCAGGGCTTGCCGGACGAAGCCAAGCCAGGACAGCCCAGACGGAGCAGGTCACCGAGGGCGACCGCGACGGTCTTGGGCGAGACCAAGGGCGGGCTCCCCGCGTCGCCACCAGTCCGCTGATGATCGCGTTCCTCGGTGGGCTCGTGCTGCTCGCCCAGGCGCTCGATCTGCTCAGTAGTCTCAGCATGGTCCTTCAGTACGGCGTCGACGCCGAGCTCAATCCACTTTTCCGTGGCATCCTCATCAGCATCGGACCCGTTGGTGTGGCCGTGGTCAAACTGGGCGTGGCAGCCTTCGTCGTCTCGGTCCTGCAAGCGCTGGCGTGGATCGGTCGACCTCGGCTGGCCCGTAACAGCTTGCTGATCGCCGTCAACATCGGCGTCGTCGGGGCACTCTCGAACGGCGGCTTCAGGTTTCCCCCGTTCTAATGGTGCGAGACCTGTCATACGCCGCGACCCCGCTCGGCCTCGACGTGAGGGACCCAGGCACGAACAGCGAGACGTGGAATCTGATCGATATATCGGTGTCTGGGCGCTCCTGATGAGCGGAACTCACCCGGTCCGGCAGCGTCTGTGTGGCCAAGAGGAGAGACGCAGGGTTCGTGGACCGGCACGCCTGCTCGGTCTGACTGAGGAGTCGGTCGGCGATCTCGTGGCGTGGAGCCTGCTGCTGCTCGGCGTGGTGTTGGCGCTGGGCATGCTCGGCGCGGTCGAGCTGCTGATCCGTCTGAGCGGCGGTTAGCACTGGTGGCCCCATGAGCCGGCACACCTCAAGGATCTCCACCCTGGTCACTGGTGGGCCCGGTCCCTACACTCGACCTACTCGCTGCAGACGGCGTCCGTCGAGTTTGCGACGTTGTGTGGTGCTCGGAGTGAGCAAAGCGACACGAGCCTGTCTGCGGACGAGCAGTCACGCTTGCGACTTGAGGCAGGGTTTACCGCCGGCTCGCATGGCGACGATGGCCGGCAGGTACAGTGCTTTGCGCAGCGAGGCGGGTCCGAGTGGACCGATGTGGCCGCGGCCGCGGACCGACGACCCGAACTATGCTCCTGTGGACGGGTCAACCCTCTCATCTACTCACCAGGTCCAGCTCGCCCCTGCGTGACGGCCAGGATGGTATCCCCACACTCGTTGCCATACGGGACCAGCGCTTTCAAACGCAAGATTGGCGACTCGAAGTAGCGCCACGAGACAGCGGCCACGATGTAGGAGCACACCGCCGCGACGACACTGAATGCATGCAATGGTAGGTGCAGCGCAAGGGCAGCTAGCCCGACGGCAACGGGCTGGTGCATCAGATACAGACCATAGCTGCGAACCCCGATGGCGCTGAGCACACGTGCAGGGCCACCGGTGGGGATCGAACGGCCGCCATGCGTCACCGCAAGCAAGGCCATGAAGACGACTGACACAAGCAGGATGCCCAGGCTGAGACTCAGACCGGTATCCCACGGAAGACCGCGCTGGTAGTAGACGATGGCGACCAGCGCAGGGGTTGTGAGCAGGAGTGCAACCCACCCAAGTCGGTATGCTCGCTCACTGCCGCTCGGGCCGCGCACGACGAGCGCAAGCAGCGCTCCGAGCGCGAGGCCATCCAGGCGGTCCGGTGTCAGCATGTAGACGGTCGTCGGAGATGTGCCGGCCAGGACCAATCCGACACGGAACAAAAAGCTGAGGCCAACCAGCGCGACGCAGAGACGTACCAGCGTCGCTTGTTTTAGCCTCGCAACCACCCATGGCCAGAGCAGGTAGAACTGCTCCTCGACGGCGAGCGACCAAAGTGGTACGAACTGATCGGGCGGATCGTGCTCGGGTTGGAGGCCCATGGACCAGTTTGAGAGGTGGAGCCAGTATGCCCACTCCCGGCCGGCAAGGTTCCTATGATTGGACGCGGTCCAGATCAACACCGCCAGCACACTGTAGTAGAGCGGCCAGATACGCAGGATCCGCCGAACGTAGAACCTCGACCGCCATTGGGGTGTGCCTTTCGTGTCGAGGAGAATGCTAGTGATGAGGTAGCCGGAGATAACGAAGAAGAGATCGACGCCGACCCAGCCTGCGGCCACGAGGCCAGATGTGAGGTAATGCCGAGCCATGACTGCCAGCACCGCGAGCGCCCGCAACACGTCGAGACCAGCGACCCGCCCGCTGGCCTCGACCGCGCTGTGCGGTACGGCTCGGCGTGCGGGCATAGCCAAGCTTGGGAACCAGTGGGTGGAGATACGGACGCCGGCAACACGGACGGCGTCAGCCGGACGTATCACCTCAGCACAATACCAACACGGACCCAACTGTACGTGGAGCCCTGGTGATGAATTCGTTGAGTTTTTTCCACGGTGCTGGAAGGCCCACAGCCTGGGGCGGCGGCAGGGCAAGTTTCTCACCCCCGCCGGCCGCGGCCGGCGGGTACGTCGTCCGCGTCAAGAGCGGCAATCTTGCACCCGACATCGTCTGCGTCGTCCTCAGATCTGACACGGCCTTGGCCTGGTCAGGTGTTAGGGCCGGGCCGAGGACATCCGGTGCGCCTCGATCGCGTTTGCTTGCTGAACCAGCGCCCATGGCCGGCCAATCGCATCGCTCCCAGCGCATACGCCGTCGCGATCGCGAGAAAC
>JAFAPL010001054.1 GCA_019247135.1 Chloroflexota bacterium
CGTCGTGTTGACGGTGCAAAACGGGCTTGGCAATTTCGAAACCCTGTCGGAGTCGCTCGGCGCCGAGCGCGTGCTGGTCGGGATGACGTATGCCGGAGCGGCGGTGCTCGCGCCTGGGCGGGTGCGCCACACCGCGGCGGGAAAGACGGTTATTGGCGAGCCGGTGGGGCGCGTTTCAGAACGGGCGCGGTGTCTGGCCGCGACGCTCTCCAGGGCGGGCTTGCCGACCGAGGCGACGGATCGGCTGTGGGACGAGGTATGGGGGAAACTCTTGATCAACGCCGCGCTGAACGCAACCTGCGCCTTGACCGGTGCGAGCGGCACTGACGTTCTGGCCTCAGACGCGGCACGTGAGTGGACCGGGCTGGTGGCCGAGGAGACCGCGCGAGTGGCGGCAGCAACAGGTGTGAGGTTGCCCTATTCGAGCGCGACGGCGCGGGCGCTGCGGCATTGTCAGGACATCACCGACGCGAAGCCATCGATGCTGCAGGACGTCGAAGGAGCCCGGCCCACGGAGATCGACGCGATCAACGGCGCAATCGTCCGCGAAGGCGAGCGCGTCGGAGTGCCGACGCCGTACAACACCGCGCTGGTCTTGCTGGTGCGCATGCGTGAAGATGTGACGCGGCGTGCGGCGGTAACGCCGAGCTGACGTCTGCTGGACGGGTTTCAGCCTGGTCCGGGTCTGCTGGACGCGGGTTTCAGCCCGGTCCGGGTGTCGGTGGCGAGTTGGTCAGCCGCGCACGCTGGCCGGGCTGAAGCTCGCCTCTATGGTCGTCGGTCCGCTGAGCACGATCGCGTTCGGCGACCTCACCGCGGCCGGGCTGACCGGTGAAGATGTCTGGCTGCTCGTCGAATCGGTCGCGGCACGTCTGCGAGCAGAAGACGTACGTCTCGTCCGCGTACTCGCTGGTGAGGGACGCGTCGAGCTGGGCCACCTCGCGGCCGCAGACCGGGTCGCGCGCTCCGGCCGCCGGAGCGATGTCGCCGACGTGAGGATCCTGCACGCCTGGACCTATTGCAAGGCGCGTTCCGTTTCGCCAATGCCGCCGGCGAACTCTGATCCGTGCTGCAACACGCTGACCGCGCTGGCACGGGTGATCCCTGCTGAAGCGGCGGTGCCCGCCCGTATACTCCAGCCCGTGAGTATGACTCGCCTGCGCGCTCGCTGAGTCGGGCGTCCCTTCGCTTTGTCTTCGTTGTCGGACGCTCGTCGTCTCTCAGGGCGTCCGTCTGTGGAAAACGAGGAGGAGCGAATCGCGTGGGCTGGCATACACAAAACTTCTTGCGATCGAACAATGTCGAGCGGCTGCTCGACATCGCCGGCCTGGCGCCGAACGACCTGGTCGTCGACCTGGGTGCCGGACACGGTGAGCTGACGCAGCGTCTTGCGCGTCGTTGTCGACGCGTGATCGCCGTCGAACAGGACCCGCGCCTCGCGGACGTATTGCGAACCCGCTTCGCGGACCAGCCGCGGGTCGTCGTGCGCGAACAGGATCTGCTGGAGGCGCGGCTGCCGCGCGAGCCGTACAAGGTAGTAGCGAATATTCCGTTCGACGGCACGGCGCGCGTGCTCAGTCGACTGACCTCTGCGCGGCATGCGCCCGAATCGGCCCATCTGGTCGTGCAACGCCAAGCCGCGGAGCGGATGGTCGGCTGGCCGCGCCAGACGCTGTTCGGCCTCGTGCGCGAGCCGTGGTTCGAGCCGCGCATCGTGCACCGGTTTCGTCGGACGGATTTCGCGCCGCCTCCACGCGTAGACGTCGTTTTTCTGCGCCTGCGGAAGCGCGGACCGCCACTGGTGTGCGATGCACAGCGCGAGGCGTTCCGGGCATTCGTGACCTATTGCTTCTACGCTCGCGGACCGTCGGTCGCGTGCACGCTGGAAGTGCTTCTCGGCTACGAGCGAACGCGTCGGATTGCCCGTTCGGCGCGCCTCCCGCTCGAGGCTCGGCCTTCAGACGTTCCGCTCGATATCTGGGTGGCGGTCTTCCGCGCGGTCGCGGACGATGTCGCTCTGCGTCGCCGGTTGGGTCAGTTTCGCCCGCCGCGGCGCCGGCTACCATGAGCCTTCGAGCGCATGTACGCATCGCCACGCTACGCCACCGACCCCGCGGAAGCCGAAGCGTTCGTCCAGACACAGCGGCATGGGACGCTCATCGCGACCGGGTCGCTCGGGTATCCACAGGTCAGCATTTTGCCGTTTGTCAAACAGGGCGACCTGATCGAGCTGCACTGCGTGCAGGCCGACCCGACGTTCGAGGCGGTGCGCACGAACCCGCGGGTGACGTTTTTCGTCACGGACTATCTCGCGTTCTCGCCTCACTCGTGGATCGATCCTGTGGATGCGGGGCGGGCGACGCTGAATTTCCGTGCCGTGGCGTACGAGTGTGATGCGCGGGTGTCGACTGATCCCGGGCACGTGGCGGAGGCGCTGCGGCGGTTGCTCGCGACCTACGAGCCAGGCGAGCAGTACGCCCCTCTGCTGGATGCTGAACCGTATTCGGCGCGCTTGCGGCGGCTGGCCGCGTTGCGGCTCACGGTGGTGCAAACGCATGCGAAGTTCAAGGTGGGACCGGCGGCGCCGCCGGAGGACGCGCGCGAGCGAACGGTGCGCGGCCTACGCGAGCGAAATTGGCCAGGCGACGCACGCGCGGCCGATATCATCGAGGCGGCGATCAGAACGGCGGGGCGGTGATCGCACCCTGAACGATGCTGCGCGACCGTTCGAGCGCAAGTTTTACAAACATTTAGCAGTTTGTTCTACCGCGTGACGCCCTACGTGACGGTCCACGTGACGCTCTGAAATTACGCTTCGCTACCGAGAGCTCAAGCGGGGGCGGCAGCAAGCAAGTGGAGCAGTACGGGATCAAGAGGTGGGCGAGGGGACGCGCAGTTCGGTGCGGAGCTTGCCCTGGTCGCGGACATCGCGATAGACGTCGGCGGCGCCGAGCAGCATGCGGCCCGGAATGCCCAGGTCTTCGAACGTGCGCGCGATCTCCTCCATCTCGCCGATCCAGCGGTACGCCTTGGGCAGCATCGAGGGCAGCGCACGTTCGATGTAGGCGCGGATCTGGGCAATGTCGCCCTGGCTTTGCTCCTGGCGCAGCGCGTCGTCGACGCCCATGAGCTGCGCAGCGACGAGCAGCTCGGTGCCGAGCGCCTGCAGGCCTTTGGTGAGGGCCGCGTAGCACATCTTGAGTCCTGAGGCCTGGCCGACCTCGCCTGGCAGGACGCGGATGTCGAGGCCCTGCTCGCGCAACTGGGCCAGGTCCTG
>JAFAPL010001111.1 GCA_019247135.1 Chloroflexota bacterium
GCCGTCGTAGCGCTCGTGGTGGTGGCGGACGATCTCGGCTACCCCGCGCAGCAGGGGCACCTGCTGCAGGAGATCGTGGCCGATCTGAACGTGGGTGTGGATCAGCTCACGTTCGGCTTCCAGGAGCGGCCCGGGCTTGTTGAGCACGCCGTCGCTGACGCCGATGTTGCCGATGTCGCGCAGCAGTGTGGCGTAGTAGACGATGCTCTGTTCGTGCTCGGGTAGGCCGAGTTGCTCGGCGAGGGCGCGCGCGCGACGACTGGCCGCGGGTTGGGGCTGGGGCACCTGCGGGTTTCGGGCGGCGATCGCGTCGGCGAGTACGCCGACGATGGAGAGGTAGGTCTCCTGGACCTCGCGCTGGAGGCGGGCGTTCTCGACGGCCACCGCGGCCTGGCTGCCGACGCTCAAAAGCACCTCCGCGTCCTGCTCGTCGAAATCGCCGGCTGCCTTGTCGCCGACCAGGATGACGCCGCTGAGCCTGCCCCGAAGGACGACCGGTGCGGCCATGCAGTTGCGGAGGAGCTGGGCCTGGCCGACCTCGGCCGCCAGCCCGTTGCGCACCAGGACCTGTTCGGTCTGGATGACCTCGCGGCACGTCGCCGCCACGAACTCGGCGAGCTGCGAGCCGGCGGCGGCGTCCAGGTCGATCGCGGCGCGTACGTGGACGGCTGCATCCGGATCACTGGTGGTCAGGTACTGGCCGCGGGTGGCGCCGGTGAGCGTGAGGCAGGCCTTCAGAATCAGGTCATAGACACTGCCACTGAAGAGCGCGCGATGGACGTTGTTGAGCGAGTTTGCGAACAGGTCGGCTCGCTCCCGCTGATGCTCGGCGTGGCGCCGGAGCCCAGCCGCCTCGGCCTGTCGGGCCGCGAGCTCGGCCTCCAGCCGTTCATTCTCGGCTCGGGCGGCCGCCAACTCGTCACGCTGCTGCTCGAGCGCGCGGTACGACTCGCGGTAGCGGATCTCGGCTTCCCGCAAAGCGGCCAGCACCGGGTCGTCGGCCGGTGGCTGACCCTCATACCGCTGATGAGCATCGTCGTTTCGGCTGGAACGCGTCATGCGGAGAGTTCCTCTTGTCCGAGGCGCTCGGTCCGGCCTGGACCGGCTGACCGCACTCAGACCAACAGGATACGCAATCGCGACTGGCGCCGAACGACGTGCGGATCGTCCCTGACGGTCGCCGTCACCATGTGAGCAGCACGCAAGCCGGCTGCGTCGCCACACCAGATGGCGCGGCCGAATCTCCAGTCTTTCTCCTTCAAAGTGTGGACGCCCAGCAAGACAATAGTGGTATGGCGTCCTCCGACCCGCACCCGGAGCCCATACCGCCAGCGCCGGGGGCGTAGCGCCCGTGCGTCCAGGGCTCGTCACCCTTGTGCGACGTATCGGCCGCTTCGGCTGCCGCCCGGCGTGTCCCAGGTCCCCGGACCTTCGGCCAAGCGTGCTGGTCGTCGATCCTGACCAGGAGGTCGGCGAGCTCCTGGTGCACGCCCTGCGCCGCCACCGGTACCGCGTGCGGTTTGCTATGGACGAGGCGCACGCCCTCGCTCACTGCAAGGAATCGCTCGACCTGGTGCTCCTCGAACCCATGCTGCTCCCCTGGGCCGACGGCCTGGCCCTGTGTCGGCGGCTGCGACGGCGGTCGCGGGCACCCGTCATCCTGCTGACGAGCCGGACGCTGGACGCGGACGTTCGCGCCGGGCTGGCCGCCGGCGCGACGGACGTTATCGGCAAGCCATTCAGTCCCAGGGAGGTGCTCGATCGGCTGGAAGCGGTTCTGGTGCGTCGACACCGGCACGTCGAGGCTGGGTCGCTGCCGTCGGCGACCGCGCCGGTATGGACCTCTCCGACGTGAATGGCGACGAGGTCGGCACGGTCGATCAGGTGTACGACGTCAGCGGCGGCGGGGATCGGCGTGGACCGACCGGCCGGCGGGCGCGGCCAACCGACCCCGGTGCGCGACCCCTCCATACCGCTTCCGCCGTGGCAACCAGTCCGCTGGTCATCGCGTTGCTCGGTCGGCTCGCGCTGCTCGCGCAGGCGCTTGACCTGCTCAGTAGCCTGCGCATGGTGCTCGAGCATGGCATCAACGCCGAGCTGAATCCCCTCCTCCGCGTCATCCTGGTCAGCGCCGGACCAGTCGGCGTGGCGATCGTCAAGCTCGGCCTGGCCGCCTTCGTTGTCTCGGTCCTGCAGCACCTGGCGTACGTTGGTCGACCGCGGCTCGCCCGAAACAGCTTGCTGATCGCCGTCAATGTCGGCGTGATTGGCGCGCTCTCCAACGGCTGCCTGAAGACGTTCGCGCCGTTCTAAGCCCGGCTGCCCCAAGCACGCCACGGGCGCCGAGCTTCTGGCGTTGCTCGACGCTTACGCTCCTCGAGTCGGTTGTGCTATGGACTTGCAGAGCCGGCAGCGCCGACAGGCAATGCCAGGCGTATCG
>JAFAPL010000363.1 GCA_019247135.1 Chloroflexota bacterium
TATGGCAGGCAGCGCCAGGAGTCTTGGAAGCAGTTCTCCAGGTGGCGACGACTGGGCTTGAGAAAAACGCACGACGCATAGCGGCGCGGTGTCCGCATTGCCAACAGCAACGTGGTGTGCAGTCGCAGCGCAGCGGTAGGTTCGCCCGTGAGCGCGAGGAACAGGAGCCGGTTGGGAGGCTCATCCACATACACGTCTCTGGCCAGCAGGTGCCAGTCCGAATGTGGCGGCGCTGACGTTCGGCGGAACTCGAGAGCCGCGCTAATCCCGCTACTCATCGCGTCTGATTGATGAAGCTCACCTGAAGCGTGATGCCGCCAGCGTTGGCGAGTTCAGCGCGAAACGTGCAGGCGTGATGCTTTTGGATTCGTGGGGAGCCTGGTGTACTGGGAGGTGCCGATGCGCCGTGTACCAACGAAACCACAGGATGTGCACGACGGAAGAACCGAAGGCGATGCCCGAGATTATTGAGACGCCCGGTTAGCAGCGTTGCGGCGCATCGAGAGCGCGATGCGGCGACGGTTAAGGTCCACCTCCAGGACCGTCACCTGAACCGGCTGGCGCACGTGCACCACTTCGTTTGGATCGCGCACGAAGCGGTCAGCGAGCTGGCTGATGTGCACAAGACCGTCCTGGTGCACGCCGACATCCACGAAGGCTCCGAAGGCGGTGACATTGGTGACCACGCCCGGGAGCACCATGCCAGGCTGAAGATCCTCCAGTTTGTGGATGCCCTCACGAAACTCGACGACCTCGATGCTCGCGCGTGGATCGCGGCCTGGACGGGCGAGCTCGGCGAGGATGTCATTCAGCGTCGGCAGGCCGATCGTGGATGTGACATAGCGCTCGGGATCAATGCGCGCTCGTAAAGAAGCGTCCTGCACCAGGTCCCGCACCGAGACGCTGAGGTCCGCTGCCATCCGGTCCACGATCGCATACGACTCAGGATGAACGGCGGAGGCATCCAGCGGATTCGTCGCCCCATGAATGCTGAGGAAGCCGGCAGCTTGCTCGAATGCCTTGGCGCCCAGGCGTGGAACGCGAATGAGCTCGTGCCGAGTCCGAAACGGGCCGTGCTCGGACCGATAGCGCACGACGTTGTCGGCCACTGTAGGACTCAGTCCAGAGACGTACGACAGGAGCTGTTTGGACGCGGTGTTGACCTCCACGCCAACCGCATTGACACAAGAGATCACCACGTCATCCAGTGATTTGCGCAAATCATCTTGATCCACGTCGTGCTGGTACTGTCCGACACCAATACTTTTCGGGTCGATTTTCACCAACTCTACCAATGGGTCCATTAGTCGTCGACCAATGGAAACCGCACCGCGCACCGTGATGTCGCGATCCGGGAATTCCTGCCGCGCAACTTCCGATGCGGAGTACACCGAAGCTCCTGCCTCATTGACGCTTATCACCGGAACATCCAGGTCCAGCGACCGGATGAACGCCTCAGTTTCGCGGCCGCCAGTACCGTTGCCTACGGCGATCGCCTGGACCTCATACTGGTGTAGCAAGCGCAGCACCGCGTCAGTGGCGTCGCGGCGGCGTTGGTCCGGATAGATCACGGTGTCGACGAGCAATTGGCCTTGCGCATCGAGCACGACTGTTTTGCAGCCGGTGCGTACGCCCGGGTCGATGGCAAGGACACGTTGTTGGCCCAATGGCGGTGCCAGCAACAGCTGACGCAGGTTTTGCGCAAACACGCCAATAGCAGCCGCATCCGCGCGATGTTTCGCCTCAGCACGAGTTTCGGTTTCCATGGCGCGCGACAGCAATCGTTTGTAGCCGTCACGTACCGCGAGGCGGACCTGCTCAGCGGAGCGATTGTTACCCCGCACGTATGCGCGCTCCACGATCGCCAGCGCGTCATCCTCTGGGGGTTCGATGGAGACGGACAACACCTCTTCACTTTCGCCGCGCAAGATGGCAAGTACTCGGTGAGAGGGCGCGGAGCCAATGGGTTCGGACCAGTCGAAGCAATCGCGGAAGCGGGCGCCACT